>QHZC01000259.1 GCA_003224515.1 Acidobacteriota bacterium | reverse complement strand
GATTTCTACGCGGAAACCTTAAAAGAGAGGCGACGGGCAGGGTGATGACGGCCATAAGGGCCAATTTCATTTTTGCAAGCATTCCGGCGAGATGGGTTTGACGAACCTGACACTGGCAAGGAATGAGGGGCCCGATTAATAGTTCATCAGGGAGGTGATGGTAATCTTGCGAAACTCGACCGGACCGTGGTCACCCTGGAGAGCGATGCCGCCTGGCTCGCCTTCATCGGCGTCGTGCGCCATCGCGGTCAGACCATCGATGACGCCCTTCTCAATCACCTTCTTGCCGTTGAACACCACCGTGACCTGGCGGCCGACCAAACGGATGTCGTAAGTTTCCCATTCATTGGCAGGCTTGCTGGCGTTTTCACTCGGTGCAATGCGGCTATAAAGGGCGCCGGCGCTGTGAGCGTTCGGAGGGCGGCCGTAGTCATCCAGGATTTGCACTTCATAGCGATTCCGCAGCGCGACCCCGCTGTTGCTGTGCTGGGCCAAGCGGAACTGGACATGGAGCTTGAAATTCCAGAACTTCTGCTGGGTCACGATGTCCTGACCACGGCCCGTGGAGGCCAACGCACCATCTTTCACTGACCAACCGACTGGTTCGCGACCGTCCCACGACACCCAGCCGGTCATATTCTCGCCGTTGAACAGCTCAATGGGCATTCCTTCTTGCCAAGTCCCGTCGTCTGTATCCTTGATCATGGGCGCGCGTACGCCGGTCCATTCGAGCGGCTGGTTCGAGCCTTCCACTTCGAAAGCCCCCTGTAGCTTCCCATTCGCCAGTTTGGCCGTGTAGACCAGGATCCTGGTAACCGGCTCAACACCCGGGCTGGGGCGCTCCCTCCGCGTCCAGCCAAAGCGCAGTTTGTGGTCGTTGATCGATATTTCCTCGATCATGTTCAGGTCGCCGGCAAAGGCGCTGATGAACTTGCCTTGCAGTGCAGGCGTTCCCGCGTTTTCAATCTCCAACCACCAGGCGCGCGGGCGCTCCCCAGTCGTCTTGATGTCCCGGCGACCGTTGAACTGTTCGTCTCCGCTAACAGCCGGACTCTGTTCGACCGCAAACGCCTCGCTCGCTGGGAAAGAAAACAGTAAAGCTGCCCCCAGACTTAGGCCACACCTACGCATCGATCGCACTATAAAGCAGCACGGCGGCGTGTCAAGGAAGAATAATCAAACTGAACAGCGCTATATTATTGGTATCGGTAAAGACGGAGCGACAAATCTGGAAACCTAAGAATTCGCGCAGAAGAGAATACGACTCCATCGATCTTGAGTGTCAGATCGCGCGGGACTCCAGCAAATCCTGCAAGAAATTCCTCCTTACGAGGAAACAGGAGAAGGGCAAGGCCAGTCTAAGTGCTTACAGAGAAACCCGAAGGTGCCCTGGCCGTTGATTGTGTGGCCTCCGTTGAAGTATTCCATTTGCGTTCTATCCGAGAGGCCAAATTGCACGTACAGCCACCGAACCTTTGCATATTCATATGCAACCAAACGGTCCTCGCTAACGTGGTCGTGATGTCCGCGTTCTACCATGAAGGGGCGCGGGAAAATCAGATAGGCCATTTCAGCATAGTCAAAGGTATTCCCCATGTTGAAATAGGGCATTTCCCACTCGATCGTGTACATGAAGCTGAACCGCTCATCCGTAGCGGCGACTTTCGGAGTCCAATGATTAAAATCGCCTGAACAGATCGACAGACAGTAACGGTCCAAAATCGACGGCACACGCATAGCTGTCTCCCCGCCATAACTGAGGCCATAAAACGCGATGCGCGCTCTATCCACAAAAGGCAGGGTCTGAAGCCAGCGGAGAATCTGGTCGTGCTGGGCGATGATGAAGGAAAACAAGGAGGCCTTGATTCCATTCGCCTTGCGAGCGAGCCAACGATAGCGGTCCTCGCCACGATAGAGGTTGTGCGGCACAAATGTCACGAAGCCTTGATCGGCCAGCTTCGCCGCGAATTGGTGGTAATACTCTCCTTCAGCCGTCGTTTCAACGAGATCTTTGGGCACGACGCCGCGCCCATGCTGGCATACAACGACTGGCCGGCGCTCGTCAGGCTTGATGTCCTTTGGCACAAGCAGGATACCCCATGCAAAAACCTCCTCCCAGACATCGAGAACGACCTCATAACCAACCCACTTTTCGGTGTCGTAGATCTTGCGGGTACGGGGGTCAGCCGGCAGATACGGCTCTTCGAACTTTCCCAGAACTTCCTTCCACAAATAATCGCGGTACCACTTAGCGCCTTCAATGAATGGTTCTGACGAGCGCGGGTTGACGCGCAATTTCACTGTCCAGGTTCTGTCGGCAAAATTGGGCTCTATCTTGTGCAGAAAAAACTTGTCAAGCGCTTGCTCGGAGTTTCGCACCAAATGCTGTGCGTGTTGCTCCAGTTCTCTCAATTGTCGCTTTTGTCTTTCCACGGGGTCGAAGGACTTGCGACGGTCCACCGGCAGCCTACCATTCGGGGCTACGGGCGATGCGATGCCAAGCAATTTGAGGAATCCCTGCAAGGCTATAAGGGATCCAGGGCCGAGGGGTTGGTCGCCCGGACCCCTCACCAGTTGCCGCGGCTGAAATCCTCGTTGGAGCAGCGTGTCTATACGGTCGAATTCCGCCGCAACGCTCTGGTACCTAGGCGTGATCAGATCGCCTCGATTTCCAGTCGTCTCCGGAAACCTGCTGAACTCGACGACCAAGCCTCTGGGCGCAATCAAAGTTGCCAACTCCGCATCGCCAAATTCCTCGAGCAACCCCCAGACATTCCGATAGATTGGCTCGGACCAGACTTGTTCGCGCGAGTTGAAATAGCCACTCACCAAGGCTGCGGCGATGCGTGTATCCAACGC
>QHZC01000261.1:11820-17811 GCA_003224515.1 Acidobacteriota bacterium | reverse complement strand
CAGTGGCGCTACTTTCCAAGAAACCCAACCCGACCGACTCCGATATCGACGATGCCATGAGCGGCAACATCTGCCGCTGCGGCACCTACCAGCGCATCCGCAAGGCCATCCACCGCGCCGCGTCCATGCAGGCGGGCAAAGCAAAGTCCGCCGCTTAAGCTATCTTCAGCAACCACGGTTGCCGCAACACATTCTGAGGTGTCCGATGGCAATAGCTCCGGTTGTAAACCGCCGTGATTTTCTCAAGACTGGCGCCGCCGGAGGTGCGGCGCTGGTCATCGGCTTCCATCTTTCTCCGCGCGCTTTTGCCGATCAAGCGCAGGAGCAGGAAAAGAAACCACCTAACCCTTTCGAAGCCTGGGTCCGCCTCACGCCCGACAATCGCGTCACGCTCATTCTCGGCAAATCGGAAATGGGCCAGGGCATCATGACCGCTCTTCCCATGATCCTGGCGGAAGAACTGTGCCTGGATTGGAAGCATGTGAAGATAGAGCAAGCGCCGACCAATCCCAAGATTTATGACCACGGAACAGGCGGCAGCGGCAGCGTCTCGGGCTCCTGGCTGCCCTTGCGCCGCGCAGGCGCAGCTGCGCGTGAAATGCTTATTTCTGCCGCAGCGGCCCGCTGGAACGTAAGTCCTGATACCTGCAAAGCCCAGGACGGAGGCATTCTCCACGGCGCCCGCAAGAGTTTCCTCACCTATGGCGAACTGGTTTCCGACGCGGCGAAACTCCCCGTGCCGGACTTCAACACCGTCGCGCTCAAAAATTCCGACGATTTCACCATCGTCGGCCACGACACCAGGCGCTTTGAGAGCCGCGACAAGGCTACCGGTGCCGCAATCTTCGGCCTCGATTCACGCGTGCCGGGCATGCTCTACGCCGTCATCGCCCGCTGTCCCGTTTTCGGCGGAAAAGTGAAATCCTTTGACGCCGCAAAGACCAAGGCTGTGCCCGGAGTGCGCGACGTCTTTGCCATCGATCCCGTGGGCCAGGGCGCCTTCACCGCTGGCGGCGTTGCCGTCCTGGGGGATAATTCCTGGGCGGTCATCCAGGGCCGCAAAGCCCTTCAGATCACCTGGGATGAAGGCCCAGCCGCTTCCGAATCTTCTGCTTCGCTGCGCCAGCAGTTTCTCGACAACGTAGTCAAGCCCGGCAAGGTCGTTCGCAATGACGGCGATGCGGACGCCGCCCTCAACAGCGCCGCGAAAAAAGTTGAAGCGCTCTACGAATTTCCGTTCGCGGCTCACGCCACCATGGAGCCAATGAACTGCACCGTGCACATCCGGCCCGATGGCGCGGAAGCGTGGATACCAACGCAAGCGCCGCAGTGGGCACAAGGGGTCATCGCCGGCGTTTCAAAGCTCCCCCCTGAATCCGTCATTGTTCATACCACTCTGATGGGGGGCGGCTTCGGCCGGCGCTATCAGGCGGACTTCGTCATGGAAGCAGCGCAAGTGGCCAAGATTTCCGGCAAGCCGGTCATGGTATTTTGGACCCGCGAAGACGATATGCAGCATGGCTTCTATCGCCCCGCTTCTTATCATCATTTCTCCGGCGCGCTGGACGCAAAAGGCGATCTTGCCGCTTGGAAACACTTCCAGACTTCTACCTCCATCGAGGCCATGTGGGGTCCGAAGGGCGAAGAGAACCCGGAAAAGTCCGAATTTGCCACCGCGGCGTTCATTCCCTATCAAACGCCGAACTACCGCATCGAATACACGCTGGCAAAATCTTCCGTGCCGCGCGCCTGGTGGCGCTCCGTCGAGCATTCCACCAGTGGCTTTGTCGTCGAATCGTTTGTGGATGAACTCGCTGCTGCAGCCGGCGCCGATCCGCTGGAATTTCGCCTGCGCCTCATTGGAAATGATCGCAAGATCCCCGACTTCACCAACCCGAAGGAGAACAAGCCGCTCGATACCGCTCGCCTTAAGGGCGTGTTGCGCCTGGCGGCTGAAAAAGCCGGTTGGGGCAAGCCGCTGCCAAAGGGTGTTTCACGCGGAATTGCCGGATACTTTTCTTTTGAGAGCTACACTGCCGCCGTGGTGGAAGCCAGCGTCAAAGACGGCGCCGTGAAAGTGCATCGCATCGTTTACGCGGTAGATTGCGGCCGGCCGATCAATCCGGAGGGTGTCCGCGCGCAAGTCGAGAGCGCGGCCATCTACGGCCTCTCCGCCGCTTTGCATGACGCCATCACCATCAGCGGAGGCCGCGTCGAGCAGACAAATTTCAACGATTATGGGATGCCGCGGATTAACGAGACCCCGAAAACCGAAGTTCACGTGGTGATGAGCAAAGAAGAGCCGACAGGCATTGGTGAGCCCGGATTGCCGGTGGTTGCCCCGGCCATGTGCAACGCGATTTTTGCCGCGACCGGGAAGCGCGTCCGGCGTTTGCCCATCCGATCCCAAGATTTGGCCTAGCCTGGCCATCTGTCAGGCCCGGACATTTCGTGATGATTTCTCAGGGGGCACTCGTGTCATCTTCCAATGTGATGTTGCGCCGCGAATTCCTGAAAAAAAGCGCCGGCGGCGGAACTGCGCTGGTCATTGCTTTTTATCTTCCGGGAAAATTCGAAGCCCTGGCCGCTGCGCCGCCCGTTGAACCGGCGGCCGTGAACGCCTGGGTACGCATCGCGCCCGATGACGCTGTCACCCTCATTATCGACAAGTCCGAGATGGGCCAGGGGGTTGTCACGTCGCTGGCAATGTTGCTCGCTGAGGAGCTCGAGCTCGACTGGAAGAAGATTAGTTTCGAGTTCGCTCCTGCAGCGCCTCAATACTTCAACCCGCTCTTCGGGCTACAAGGCACCGGGGGAAGCACCAGTGTTCGTTCGTCTTGGGGACCATTGACGAAAGCGGGCGCCGCCGCTCGCGAAATGCTGATCGCAGCCGCCGCGAAGCAGTGGTACGTGGAGCCCTCGGCGTGTCACGCGGAAAACGGCGCCGTTGTGCACAATGCCACGAGCAAGCGGTTAGGCTACGGAGTATTGGCCGTGGAAGCAGCGAAACTTCCGGTCCCCGCTAGTCCGGCGCTGAAAGATCCGAAAGACTACAAGTATATCGGCAAGCCCACCAAGCGCCTCGATACGCCTTCGAAGGTCAACGGCAAAGCAAGCTTTGGCATCGATGTCCGTTTGCCCAACATCCAGCACGCGGTCGTGGCGCGCTGTCCCGTCTTTGGCGGCAAGGTGAAGAGTTTTGACGATTCGAAGGCGAAAGGCATTCGCGGCGTAAAGCAAGTTCTGCAAATCTCAACCGGCGTTGCGGTGGTCGCGGACAACACCTGGTCCGCCATGGAAGGCCGCCGCGCACTGCAAATCGCCTGGGACGAGGGTCCGAACGCCGCCAATTCCAGCGACGCCATCCGAAAGCTCTATCTTGCAGCTGCCGAAAAGCCCGGCGCCATCGCACGCAAGGATGGCGACGCCGATGCCGCTCTTGCTAGTGCCGCGAAAAAAGTCAAGGCCGCCTACGAGGTTCCTTTCCTTGCGCACGCCACCATGGAGCCCATGAATTGCGCCGCGGACGTTCGAACGGATGGCTGCGACATTTATGCTCCAACGCAGTTCCAGACTTTCACTCAAAACACCAGTGCCAAAATCACCGGGCTGAAGCCGGAACAGGTGCGCGTCCACACCACATATGTTGGCGGCGGCTTCGGACGCCGCGCGGAACAGGATTTCATTACCGAAGCGGTGGAAATTTCGAAAGCTAGGGGCGCGCCAGTGCTGGTCACGTGGTCCCGCGAAGACGACATGCAGCATGACTTCTACCGGCCGGCGGCGTACACCACGATCACGGCGGGGCTTGATGCCGATGGGTGGCCGGTGGCATGGAAGAGCCGCGTCGTGAGCCCGTCGATCATGTCACGGTTCTTTCCTGGCTCGGTGAAGAATGGTCTCGATAATAGTTCGGTCGAAGGCATCGTTGAGATGAAGTACGGCATTCCGAATTTTCTCTGCGAATACGTTTTGACGGAAACGGGAGTGCCCGTGGGCTTCTGGCGCTCGGTGGGAAATTCGCAGAACGGCTACATAGTGGAAAGCTTTGTCGATGACCTGGCAAAAGCTGGTGGCAAGGACCCCTTCGAATTCAGGCGGAAACTTCTGGCCAATGCACCGCGCCATCGTGGCGTGCTGGAACTTGCCGCCGAAAAAGCGGGCTGGGGAAAGCCGCTGCCCGTAGGTCGCACGCGCGGCATCGCGGTGGTGGAGTCGTTTGGAAGTTTTGTTGCCGAAGTTGCGGAAGTCAGTGTGAGCCGCAGCTCCGGCGAAGTGCGCGTGCATCGCGTTGTCTGTGCTGTGGACTGCGGCCGCCATGTCAACCCAGACACGGTTGCGGCTCAGATGGAAGGCGGGATTGTTTACGGCTTGGCCGCCGCGCTTAAGGGTCAGATCACCATCAACAAGGGCCGCGTGGTGCAAAGCAATTTTCACGACTATGAATTGTTGCGTGTGAACGAAATGCCGCAGGTCGAAGTCCACATCCTGCCGAGCAACGAAGCTCCGGGCGGGGCCGGCGAACCCGGCACTCCGCCGATCGCTCCTGCCGTGTGCAACGCGATTTTCGCGGCCACCGGCAAGCCGATTCGCCGGTTGCCCATCCGCGCCGAGGATCTGGCATAGCGGCTTATTACAGAATAGCGCGTGCCTCTGCCACCGACTCTTCTCGCCGCGGTTCCGCTGTCCATCTGGATCTATCTGCTCCTGGCGCGCGGACAGTTTTGGCGCGTCCGCGAAGACCGTCTCGAACTGAAACCTTTAGAAAATTGGCCGCGCGTCACCGTCATTGTTCCGGCACGCAATGAAGCCCAGACCATTTTCCAAGCAATTCTCTCGTTAGCGAAGCAAGACTATCCCGGAGAATTCTCGATCATCCTAGTTGACGATCACAGCGAGGATGGCACCGCTGCGCTCGCCGAACAAGCCGCAAATGAATCCGGCGCATCGCAGCGCGTGAACATTCACTCGGCGGCTCCGCTCGCGCCAGGCTGGACCGGAAAACTCTGGGCGCTGAACGAAGCGGTTTCTGCGGCGAGGAAAAAGATGCCGGTATTCTTTTGGTTCAGCGATGCGGATGTGGTGCATGCGCCAGACACTTTGCGCCGCCTGGTTTTCCGCGCGGTCGGAGATTCGCTTGACCTCGCGTCGCTCATGGTGCTCCTGCAAGCGAAGACATTTTCTGAACGGCTTCTGATTCCGCCATTTCTCTATTTTTTCCTGATGCTCTATCCGCCGCGCTGGATTGCTGACCCGAAAGCCAGCACGGCTGGAGCGGCGGGCGGTTGCATTCTGTTGCGCCGCAGCGCTATCGACCGCATCGGCGGGATGGCCGCAATTCGTGGAGAGGTGATTGACGACTGTGCGCTCGCGCGCGCCGTGAAGAAAAGCGGCGGAAAAATCTGGATGGGGCTCACGCGCACGAGCGTGAGTCTGCGGAGCTACGGAACTTTCGCGGAAATTCGCGACCTGATTGCGCGCACCGCTTTCACCCAACTGCGCTATTCCTTCCTGTTGCTTATGGCCACACTGATCGGCTTGTTTGTAACCTACTTGCCTGCGTGGATTGCTTTTTTCACCCTGGATGATCCGGGATGGTTGCTGGCGAGCACGGCCATTTCCATCATGACGGCGACCTACGGCGCGACGGTCCGATTTTACGGTTTTCCCTGGCTCTGGGCTTTGACGTTGCCGTTCGCGGCGGTGTTCTATGGCTACGCGACGTGTGTTTCGGCGGTGCGCTACTGGCTCGGCCGCGGCGGCCAATGGAAGGGGCGCGCGCAAGCGTTGCGAAGAAACTAATTCGCATTGCGCCGCATCTAAATTTCTAGTTTTGCGCATCGAAATTTGTTATCCTGCGTAAAGGTGAAGTACAGGGCTGTATCCCGTTGGCCGCTCGGCGGCCACCTTCCCAAAGGTAGGGAGCGGCACCGGAGGCCACCATGAGCGTTGTCCCGAATTCCAGGAACGGTAAAATCACCGTGCCCGATC
>QHZC01000261.1:0-11655 GCA_003224515.1 Acidobacteriota bacterium | reverse complement strand
CACCACACTTGCGCCGTGCGCCGCGGAACGCGCCACGCGCTTCTTGTGGCGGACATGCCTTACGGCAGCTATCACACGGACATGGCGGCGTCGCTGCGCAATGCCATGCGTTTCATAAAGGAGGCTGGCGCCGAGGCCGTGAAGGTGGAGGGCGGTGAACGCCGCCTGGAGGTGATCTCCCGGCTGACAGATGCTGAAATCCCGGTCATGGGTCATGTCGGACTGACGCCGCAATCGGTGAACGCACTCGGCGGATATCGCGTGCAGGGCAAGACCGCAGATGCCGCGGAGCAGTTGATTCGCGATGCCCACGCGGTGGAGGCGGCGGGGGCTTTTGCGGTTGTTCTAGAGGCTGTGCCTCGTGAGCTGGCGGCGCAGATTACTCAGGAATTGCGCATCCCGACGATCGGCATCGGCGCCGGCCCGGACTGCGACGGGCAGATTCTCGTGGTTCACGATCTTCTGGGTCTTGCATCTAACCAGACGCCGAAATTTGCGCGCCAGTATGCCAATGTCGGAGAAGTCATCTCGAATGCGGTGCGCGAATATTGCTCCGACGTACGCAACGGCGGATTCCCTTCCGATGCGGAGTCCTACCACGCCCCGCAGATGACCAAAGGGCGCAAGACGATTTTCATCGCCAGCTGAGCAGTGCGCAAATCTGAAAACGCGAAGAGGAGCCAGACATGACGCCCCAAGAGATGGGCATGCTGTACGACTACAACGCCTGGGCCAATCATCGGTCGGTAGACGCGGCGTCCAGCCTCACGGCTGAGAAGTTCGTTCAGCCGATGGGTTCCAGCTTCGGCTCCGTGCGCGACACGCTCGCGCACGTTTTCGGCGCCGAATGGATCTGGCTGGAACGCTTTCAGGGGCGGTCACCAGCATCGCTCCCGGATACCACGCAATTCAAAGACGTGGTGAGTTTGAAAGAGCGCTGGAGCGAACACGAAATGCGTCTGCTTGGTTTTGTGCGCGGACTGACGCAGTCCGACCTAAACCGCATTTTTGAGTACAAGACGCTGAAATTCGGTGTTTACAGCAATCCTCTTTGGGAATCTATGCAGCATCTGGTGAATCACGGGACCTATCACCGCGGACAGGTCACCACTCTGCTGCGGCAACTTGGCGCACAGCCCATCGCGACAGATCTGATGCATTTCTATCGCGAACGTGCCACCGCGGCGGGCGCGTAGTCTGTGAGCACCCTTCCAACTTCGAGATAATGAAAGCCGGCAAGATGCCGGCGCTAGCAAACCGTGGAAACCATCCGAACAATTGCATGGATGAAGGAACACGCCCGGCAAGCGCGTGCGGAAAACCGCATCGTCGGGCTGGTGCCGACGATGGGTGCTCTGCACGCGGGGCATTTGTCGCTGATCGAACAGGCCAGACGGGAGTGCTCGCCGGTGATTGCTTCCATCTTTGTCAATCCGAAGCAGTTCGGCCCCAACGAGGATTTTGCAAAATATCCGCGTGCGTTCGAGAGCGACAGGGAAAAGCTTCAGCGCGCGGGCGTGGATTCGCTTTTTGCGCCGGAACCAGCGGACATCTATCCCCATGGATTTTCAACCTACGTTAATGTCGACGGCTTGAGCGATAGACTTGAAGGGCGATCGCGGCCCGGCCACTTCCGCGGCGTCACCACAGTCGTCATGAAACTGCTGCAAATTGTGCAGCCGAACTTTGCATACTTCGGACGCAAGGATGCGCAGCAATCGCGGCTCATCACACAAATGGCGCGCGACTTGAATCTGGATACGGAAATCGTGGTTTGCCCGCCGGTGCGCGAGCCGGATGGATTGGCGCTTTCCTCGCGAAACATTTATTTGAACGCGGATGAACGCAAGGCCGCTACCGTTTTGTATCGCGCGCTCGATGCTGCGAAAAGTGAGCTTGCCGCGGGAGTTCGCGATGCCCTGCAATTGCAGGCCGTGCTCCACCGCACACTCGGCGTGGAACGTCATGCGCGGGTGGACTATGCCGAAATCGTTGATGGTGAATCGTTCGAGTCGGTCGTGCGCGTGGCCAAACCTACCTATATTCTGCTGGCCGTGTTCATTGGCAAGACGCGATTGATCGACAATTTGTACATGGAACCAAAATCACCAGATTCCGAAGAACTGGTGTTTCATTTTTAGCGCCGTTCGGGCGCTCTCATCCCGCTCTCGCTGGTTCCTTCTGCTAGACTTTTCCTACAGCCCCTAATCCATACCTGAGGTGACGGAGATGAATCAACGAATTCGATTGGTTTCGATTTTTCTTGCGCCGGCGCTGCTATTGCCTGCGCTGGCACAGGCAGGAGACACGGTTCCAGAAGGAGCGAAGATTTCGGTGGTAATCGACCAAGCGGTGAGTTCCAAGACGGCCAAGATCGGCCAAACCGTAACAGGCACGGTCTCGCAAGATGTGGCGTCGGGCGGCAAAGTGGTGATTCCCAAAGGCTCGGCAGCGAAATTGACGGTGAGCAGCGTGCAGGCTTCAGGGCGCCTGTCCACACCGGCGAAGCTGTATCTGCGGCTGCGCGCGGTCACCGTAGGCGGCAAAACCTACACGTTTGCGACGAACTCCGCTGGAAGAACCGAGGGCGGCAAGGGTAAACGGGATGCCGGGTTCATCGGCGGCGGAGCGGCTGGCGGCGCGATTATCGGAGCGCTGGCTGGAGGCGGCAAGGGCGCAGCGATCGGTGCAGCGGCTGGAGCGGGAGCCGGAACCGCCGGCGCAGCGGCGACGGGGAAGAAAGACATCGAGTTTCCCGCCGAAACGAAGCTGGCTTTCACCGCCCGGACATCCGTGGCGATCAACTGACACTTAACCTGGAGGTCGGCCAAGTTGTGGCGCAAGTTCTTTCGTCTCTGCAACTTGGCCAATTTCATTAAGTAAGTCAGTGCCGTCCCAAGAAAGTCCGAGCAATCCACCGTAATTGCTTGATTGAACGAAAGTAAGGGTCTCTGTGAGTTTTTTCGATTTCAATTGTTTGCTTCTCTTTTGGCTCCATCCCACTGCTCCTTCGCATCACAAGGCTTTCTGCGGCACGTAGAAGAACAGCCGTGAAACCCAAGCTTGGCATGGCCTTATGGGTTTACGTGCTCGGTGGCGATTATCAAAAAACAACTGGGACTCGACCTGAGCCTGCACAAGATTCTACAGGTTCTCAGCATCACAATTTTCGAGAGAAGCCCAATTCTACAGGGGTTTTCCAACTTCAGCGACGAGATCACAGATACCGAGCCCTGCATGCAGTTGAATCTATTCAACTTTTAATGGGACAGCACTGTAAGTAGGTCTTCAAACATACCGCAGTGTCCCACCCCCGCAAACTGCCTGTTTTGCAAAAGTGTTCGGACGCTCATGAATCCAAAGGACTTGGTCTTCCCTCTTGAAATTCAAGTGTGAGCAAACTACTGATTTGGCAAGTGTTAAGAATGCTTGCGGCTTTCAAGGAATAAGGAGGGCCATTACGATCTGCGTTCCTACCCCCTTCACCTGTTTAAGCAGCGCGACTTGCGGATAGCTCTCCCGGGCGATTTTCTCCATCCGCGCGTCGTATTCCTTGATGCGCTCGTTCAGCGATTCGACTTCTGCCAACAGCGGCTCCAGGGCCTCTCGCAACTCCACGCTCAATGCAGCGGCCAGCTCCCGGCTCACCTGCTGCGTGCCACACTTGCGCAGCCGTTCACCATAAGACTTCGCCGACCCTCGCGCCGCGTTCACCAGGGCGGTTCGTGCACTCACCAATTCCGCCCGGGCCCGAATCACCGTCAGATGAATTTGTGCTTTCGCGCTGCGATGCCGCACCGGCCCCAACAGCTCCGGATCGATTCTGGCCAGCCGTGCCAGTGTCCGCGCATCGTGTCGATCATCTTTTCGATTGCTCTTGCTGATCAATTGCACCTTTTGCGCGTGCGCCACGAGCACCTGGTGCCCCAGCTCCCTTAGCAGCCGGCTTACCCAAGGAGAATGTGTTCCGGTCTCCATGGCAATAAGACTTCGCGGTATCTTCTCAAATATCTGTTTCATCGCTTCCGGTGTCGTCGCCACTTTCTGTTCCAGAAGAATTTCGCCCGCTTCATCCAAAACGCAGTAGCACGACCAGCGTCATGTTTCCATTTACCCGAACAGTGCTAATCTTTTTCATTGCCGGTCTCCTTTTCATTGTGCCTCGAGCACGTCGAACATTGGGAGCGTATCGCATCCCGCGGGAGACCGGCCTTCTCATCCCATCTGATAACCGGGAGTTCCAGGGGCATCGGCCGGGGCATCGCACTGAATGAAAGGCCTTGGTTGGAGGGGGTCCACGACCGAAGGTGTGACTTCTTTGAGCGCATTGCCGCCGCGGGCTATTTCTGCGAGATGCTTTTTAGCACCTCTGCAGCGTGGCCTTTGGCTTTGACGGTGGGCCAGATCTGCTCGATTTTGCCGGTTTTGCCGATGAGGAAGGAGCTGCGGACGATGCCCATGAAGGTACGGCCCATGAACTGTTTTTTCCGCCATGCGCCGAACTTCTGGATGGTTTTGTGGTTGGGATCGCTGAGCAGTGGGAAATTGAGATTTTGCTTGGCCTTGAATGAGGCTTGAGCTTTGACGGGGTCGGCGCTCATGCCGAGGACGGCGACACCGAGCTTGTCAAAATCTTTTTTTGCGTCACGAAACTCGGACGCTTCGATGGTTCAACCGGAAGTGTTGGCCTTAGGGTAGAGGAAGAGAAGGACACGCTGGCCGGCGAAGTCCTTGAGCGCGATTTCTTTGCCTTCGTCGGATCGGAGCCGGAAGGCGGGGGCTTTGGCGCCGATTTTGAGCATTCCAGTCCTTCTTTCTAAAAATGCAGCGTCCTGGTTGATAGGACGCAACGTTCTGCGCCCCTAGCAGTAACTTTCTTCCGGATACCTGTGGCATGGAGCATGTGTTGAGACTCTTCGGCATCCTCATCCGATCGCCTGGAGAATGACCCCACGCTTGTAAAGTTTCACCTTGGGCAAAGCGAAAGTTCTCTAGAAATCTTAATTCGCCTGGGCAAGCAACTTGCGCAGGATGTCGTTGACGGCCTGCGGGTTGGCCTGGCCGCGCGTGGCCTTCATGACCTGGCCGACGAAAAATTTGAAGACGCCTTCGTTGCCAGCTTTGAATTTGGCGACGTTTGCCGGTTCCTTGGCGATGATTTCGCGGGCGGCTTGTTCGATCCTAGAGGTGTCGCTGATTTGCTCAAAGCCTCTGGCGGCGATAATGTCGGCGGGTGATTTTCCCGTTTCATACATCTCAGCAAGAACGGTCCTAGCGTTCATGGCCGTAATTTTTCCATTAGCTACGAGTCCGATCATTTCGGCAAAATGGTTTGCCGCCACATTGCCAAACCTATCCGCGACTATTTTCACGGCTTCGACTGTTTGCTCGGCGAGATAGCTTAGCCGCTGCATCCAAGCCGCAGTTTGCTTCGGATCTGCTCCGTTCCTAAGGACTGCTTCAAAAAAGTCTGCGTACTGCTGAGTATCGGTCAGAACGGTCGCCTCGTCCTTGGATAACCCGTACGAGCTGACGAAGCGGGAGCGCTTGGCTTCGGGGAGTTCGGGGAGCGTGCGCAGAACCTCGTCGCGCCAGGCGGCGCTGACATGGACGGGGAGAAGATCGGGCTCGGGGAAATAGCGATAGTCGTGAGCCTTTTCTTTCGAACGCATAGAGACAGTGTGGCCTTCGGCCTGGTTCCACAGGCGCGTTTCCTGAGAGAGGCGGCCTCCGGATTCGAGGACGCTGATGTGGCGCTCGATTTCGTACTCGAGAGCCTTTTGCAGGTAACGGAAGGAGTTGAGGTTTTTTACCTCGACCTTGGTGCCAAATTCTTTTGAGCCGCGCGGGCGGACGCTGACGTTAGCGTCGCAGCGTAGCGAGCCTTCCTCCATGTTGCAATCGCTGACGCCGGTGTAGAGCAGGATCTGGCGAAGCGTGGTGAGGTAGGCGTAGGCCTCTTCGGGCGTGCGCATGTCCGGCTCGGAGACGATTTCGCTGAGCGGGGTGCCGCAGCGGTTGTAGTCAACGTAGGCCTTGGTGGCGGATTGCGAGAAACCCTCGTGGAGATTTTTGGCGGCGTCTTCTTCCAGGTGAAGGCGCGTGATGCCGATGCGTTTTTTGACGCCGCTGACCTCGACTTCGAGCCAACCACTGGTGGCGAGCGGGAGTTCGTATTGCGAAATTTGATAGCCCTTGGGCAGGTCCGGGTAGAAATAATTTTTCCGGGCGAAGCGGGAATGCTCGTGGACCGTGCAATTTAGGGCCAGCGAGGCGCGCATGGCCATTTCGACGGCGCGCTTGTTCAGAACGGGCAGAGTGCCGGGGAGGCCGAGGCAGACCGGGCAGACATTGGTGTTCGGGGGATCGCCGAAGCGCGTCGCGCAACCGCAGAAGATCTTTGTCCTAGTGAGGAGCTGGACGTGGACTTCCAAGCCGATGACGGGCTGGTATTTCGCGAGCACTTCCGCCGCGAGCGAGGTAGCTTCGGGAGTGGATTTCGACATAAGGAAACGAAGATTATAGCACCGGCGGGGTTGTCAGTTCTCAGTTGTCAGTAAGAAAGAAATTTTGCGTGTTGCTCGGGTGAGCGAGGTCTACTTTGGAGTGGATTTCGACGTGATAGAACGAAGCAGCCCGAAAGGCGAACTAAAGTTCGCCCCTCCAACCAATCCAATTCCAGGGCGCCTTGAATCACCCGTCTCAGGAGTGAGAGAACTCGCTGCGGATCAGATGAGATCTTTCGCCCCGCAACCCGCCCGGAGCGCAAAGGCGCGCTGCGCTCAGGGTAACATGCGTCGGCTGGAGCGCTCGAAAGCCGGACTGAAACGCTCCGCAAAGGCGAAGCTGCCGAACAGTAGCGCAACGTAAAAGGCGTCGCCCGCGAGGGTGTTCCAGAAGAACGGGACGCCGGCGATGTAGCAGGCGACGAGGCCGGAAGCGGTATGCGGAAAGCCGCCCAGCAATTGCCAGACGGCGAAATTGGTGACGAAGAAAAACTGGATGGCACCGAGGAGCGTGGCCAGACTGACGCGCGCGATGGTGCGGCGGTCGCGCAGCCAAAGGCCGATGGCAACGTTGACGAGGAAACTGGCGTAGACGATGGGGAGTAATTTGTGAAAGCCGATGAAGATGTCTCCCGCGAATAGTGCGACGAGCGGGAAGAGGAAAGCGAGGCGGCGGTCCTTGAGCACCGCACCGGAGAAGAGCGCCGTGGCACCAACGGGCGTGAAATTCCACGGATGGGGTGCAATGCGCAAGGCGGCGGCAAGCACAATCAGCGCGAGAGCGAGCAGGGTGCGGTAAAGCAGACTTCCCTTTTGAGTCATTTCGGGATTCATTTCGTTGCTTCCTCCATTTGCGGCAATAGATCGCAGAACACAAAGCCATCGCGGTTCACAACCTCTCCCGTTCGAATGGGAATGGGAGATTGAAAAATCGGGCCATCGAAGACGAACGTGTGGAACTCGCCGTTTTCCCCGCAAGGGTCGGCGTTTGGCGGAAGATCGCGAAAGAAGGATTCGTCCAGTTCGCGGCCGGCGAAGCTGGGATCGAGAACTTTCGTGTCGATGCAAGCGGCAATGGCGCGAAAGCGCTGCTGGTGAAACAACTGGATCAGTTCACGGGTATCGCGTTTCCAGATGGGGAACAGCGCGGTCATGCCGATGCGGACGAGGTTTTTCTCGCGGTAGGCACGGAGGTCTTCGAGAAAGATATCGCCGAAGGCGACCTTTCGAACGCCTTGGTTGTAGAAGAGGCGGAGCGCTTCTTCCATGCGCGCCTCGTAGACGGGATTGAGGCATTGCGGCGGGATGCAAACTTCGTGCAGCGGAAGGCGGAGAGATTCTGCCTGCCGCCGGAGCAGTTCGCGGCGGACACCGTGCATAGCGATGCGGTCGTAGGTCTCCGTCACGGTGGTGAGAAGGGCAACGACTCGGAAATCCTTCTGTTGGAGTAGCATGTGCAGGGCCATGGCGCTGTCTTTGCCGCCGCTCCAGCAGAAGAGGATGGGTTCGGGCACAGTCGTTAATTCTTGCCGCTGAAGCGGTAGCGCATACCAATCCGAAAATCACGTCCCAGCGCGGGAAAACCGAGTGCCTCTTGATAGTGTTTATCAAACAAGTTGGCCGCCCGCCCGTAGACAGAAAGACCATCAAACAGCTCGTAGCAGGTGGCCAGATCGAAGCGTGCATAACCTGGATTGGGAATCAGCAATCCAAGCCCTTGGAAGTCGCTATCCGCGCGCGTGCCGCTGAAATAGCTGGACAAAGTCCAACTCATTTGGCGGAACACCGCATTCAAAGTGAGGCTGCCGGAATGTAACGGACGGCGCAGCAGCGGGTTGCCGGGCCGACCCACTTCGAAGAATACATTCGGTGCTTTCACTACGCGCGTATCGTCGTAACTGTAGTTTCCGGCCATGGTCAGCCACCGCAGAGGTTTTGCCTCCAGAGAAAGATTCATTCCGCGAGCACGCGCCAGGTCGGTATTGAAGTAAGTTCCAGTTCCAGAGGTGCAGGAAGTAGATGGCGCACCAAAAGCAAAGCTGATCATATCTTCGAAGCGATTGTTGAAATAGCCCGCAGTCATGCGGACGCGCTGCGAGGCCAGCGTTTGATCGACACCTGCGTAAACTGTTCTGCTGCGTTCCGGATGCAAGTTCGGATTGCCCGGAAAACATGGATCGGAGCCAAAAGATTGTTCAAGCCCAGGCTCCTTGATGCCTTTGCCATAAGATGCACGCAGCCGGGTGTCTCCCCAAAATCCTTGGCCATAACGGAGGGCCAAGGCGGTTCCCACACGCGGCACCACGCGAGTGCCAAAGTTATCGTTTACTTCAGCCCTTACGCCAGCATTAAGGGTCAGACGCGAGAAGGGCTGCCACCGCCCATCCAGAAATCCAGCCTGGTTATTTCGCCGTGCGTGCTCTGGAAACAGAAGGCTCGGAAAACCATTCTCAACTTCATATTGGTATCCGGCCGTCATGCTCCCAGTGCGGAAGAAATAGGTAGATTGTTCTTGCAAACCAGCCCTGTTAAACGAATCTATAAAAGTTAAGCCTTTCGAAATAGTATTCGCGTCCCTGGTTCGCGATTCCGTCCCACTCAGATGGTGAGCCCAGTGCGTACCAGTGCGAAAGTTCCAGCTCCAGTTGGCGGAGAAAAGATGAAGGGAGTCCGATTGGTTCGTGTTGGCAGGTGGCAGCAGCATAGATCTGGGAATCTCTGCGTCACTCGATTGATTTCGCAGGACAAGGCGCATTTGATTTGCCTCGGAAAACCGCCATCCGAAAGCTCCCGAGAGTGTTCGATTGAGAAATGCGTCGTTGATCCCTTGACCTTCGGAGTGCAGGTAGGCAGCCCCGGTTGAGTAGTCGAAACGTCCCAACAAGCCGCTAATGTCAGCGCCACCGCGTGCGGAGGCAAAGCTGCCGCCTTCCCCAAACAGATTTACCGCGGGAAACCGTGTTGTGCCCCGCCGCGTGAAAATCTGGATTGCGCCAGAAACCGCATCGGACCCATAAAGGGCGCTCTCCGCGCCATGGACGATCTCCACCTTTTCAACATTGTCCAGCGTGAAGTTGGAGAAATTCAGGAAGCCTCCCGGTTCATTCACGGTCGTGCCGTCAATCAAGACCTTGGTGAAATTCGAATTGCCTCCATCGATGAAGATGGTGGCCAATCCTCCCACGCTGCCTGTGCGTGCGAGGCTGATTCCAGGCTGGAGGGCAAGCAGGTCGGGCAAGTAAACGGATTGCCTCCGCTCAATCTCATTCCGCGAAATTACTGTGACGGGATAGGGAGAAACTTCGGAGGCCACGGGCTCTGCCTGGGCCGTTACGACCACACTGTCGGAGAGACGTTCCAGATCGAGCCGCAGATCGAGTCGGCGCTGCTGGCCTGCGGACAAATCGAGAACGAAATCGCGAGGCACGAAAGGCACTCGCGAGAACTGGACATGATAGCGGCCAGCGGGAAGCGTCAAGACGTATGTGCCGTCCTCGGAGGAAGCCGCCGCCCAGACATGCGCATCAGAGACACTTTCCAACCGGGCGGTAACGCGTGCTCCTCCAACGCCCGCACCACTGGTATCGAGCAATGTGCCGAAGAGACGGGCAGAGGATGAATTTGTTTGCGCTTCTAAGAAAATCCTTACTGCGAAGACTAGGAAAGAAAGAAAGGCAGTCCGAAGAACGGTCGTTTTCATTTTATCCTCCGCTCCCTCTCGCGCGGGAGTTGAAGGTTGTCCTGTGCGACCCAAATGAATCGCACGGCTGCGAACTTCGCCGGTCTCCTGGCTTGGCGGTAGCTCCGGCCCATTCGAAAGAGGACCGTTGCGGGGCCTTCCCGCGGCGGCGCCCAGCGAAGGGGCGACTGGCTGCAGTGGCCTGCGCATACACTGAATCCGCCTTACAGTCGCGCGGCGGCGACGGCTTCCATCCTGGCGGTCCCGAACAGACCGGGTTCGCCGAACCGTCTTCCCGAGCACGAAGTTCGCGGTGAATGTGATCTGCGGTTTAAAGCCGCAGGGCTGAGGTTAACGAAGAAAACTTCCAACAACTACGTTCCAGATAAAACGGTGACACGCGGCCGACCGGAGGAACCGAATTCCACCGATAGCGGCGTCTGGAAAACCTGTTCGAGCAATTCGCGCTGATAAATGTTTGCCGGGGGACCGACGCGCAGACACCGGCCGCGCTGCATCAGGACGACTTGATCGGCATATTCCGCGGCGAGGTTCAATTCGTGCGTCACGACAACGACGGTGTAGCGGTTCTCCGCCGCGAGCCGCCGTAAGGCGTCCAGCAAGCCGATCTGCGCGGCGATATCGAGATGGAGAGTCGGTTCGTCGAGCAGCAGAAGCAGGGGCTGTTGAGCCAAAGCGCGTGCGAGGATTACGCGCTGCTTTTCCCCGCCGGAGATCTGATCCATCCAGCGGTCGCTCAGACCAGCCGCACCGACCTGGGCAAGGGCGTTTTTCGCGATCAAGACATCGTCTTGCGATTCGAATCGTAGGGAGCGCCCATGGGCATGGCGGCCTTGCAGGACGAATTCCCAGGCGCGCGCCGGGAAGAGCAGAGTGCTCTCCTGCTGCACCACGGCGATGCGCTGCGCGCGGGTGCGCGGCGTAAGCGCGTGGGTGACGAATCCGTTGAGCAGAATCCGTCCCGAAAGGGGCGCGAGGGCGCCGGCGATCAACTTTAACAGAGTGGATTTGCCGCTGGCGTTGGGCCCGAGGATGGCCACAATTTCGCCGGGCTTGGCTTGAAAACTTGTCGCTTCCAGCGTGAAAAGCGGGGCTTGCGCAGGGTTGGCAGAATGGGCGTAACTGACCTGTTCCACGCTGAGGCGGACGTCGCCGGCCAAACGGGCCGATTCGGCAGGATTGCGCGCGAGGGCTGAGCCGCTGCTCATGGGAATCTCCGGCGCAGGAGATAGATGAACAGAGGTGCGCCCACGACGGCGGTGACCGCGCCTACGGAAACTTCCGTCGGGGCCACTACCGTGCGCGCCAGCGTATCCGCAAAGACTAGAGCAATGGCCCCGCAGAGTGCAGCGGTGGGCAGCAAAGTGCGATGGTCCGATCCGAAAATGAATCTCATGGCGTGAGGCACAATCAGGCCGACGTAGCCGATGGCGCCGCTCACGGAGACTG
>QHZC01000257.1:2647-7854 GCA_003224515.1 Acidobacteriota bacterium | reverse complement strand
GCGGCAGCCGTTCCCGGGTAATATTATTTCGCAGATGGACCCCATCGGGGCCAGACTCATTAATCTCTATCCGCTGCCAACTGGCCTCGGATTCGGGCCTGCGGGCCTTAACAACTTTACAGAGAAGCTGATCGAGACTACGCCCAAGTACAACTTCGATGTGCGAATTGACGCAAACCTCTCTCAGAAGAACCGACTGACTGTGCGATATAGCCAGAGTCACGCAACCGACACTCTACCCGACCCATTTCTCGAGCCCAGCGGGACGCTTTACCTCAGCCACGATCTGGCGCTCGAAAACATATGGACCATCAGCCCCAATGTCCTATGGACGAACCGAGTCGGCCTTAACCGTGACAACTATCCTCAAACCGTTCCGGTAGTTGTGGATCCGCTCAGCATCGGGTTTCCATCTAGCCTGATTCTCAATCCCTGGTATAACGAGAAGCATTTCCCCAGCATTAACGTGGATGGATATCAGGGCCTCGCGACGGATCAGTGTTGCACGGATACTGTGGAAGCCGACACACAGTGGATGTTCGATTCAGTGATTACCCTGGTGCGCGGCGCGCACAACGTCAAGTTCGGCGGCGAGTACCGACTCTTCTTGAACAGCTTTTTCCAGCCGGGCAATACGTCGGGGGGCTTCGAGTTCGGTCAGCAACAGACCATGCAGAGCGTTTTCAATCCCAATTTTGACCAAGGCAATAGTTTGGCATCCATGCTCATTGGCTGGGCGGGCGGCAGCAGTGGAAACAACGGCTTGGGCGAGCTTCCCCATGTAGCGAATAAATCGTCCCTTGGGTCTGGGTTCGTCCAGGACGACTGGAAAGTCACTCCGCGGCTCACCATCAATATGGGCCTGCGTTGGGAGTTTTCGGTCCCCTATGCAGAACGCCATAACCGCAACCAGTTCAGTTGCTTCAGTTGCCCCACTGGCATCTCCGTTCCGCCGCTCGGACTGTGGCCCGGTGGCGCGATCTACGGGACCACCATTCTCGCCAGCCAGGCCCATCGCCATGCGAACGGCGATTACAATGACTTTGGCCCGCGGCTCAGCTTGGCCTACCGTCTAGCTCCGAACACCGTTATTCATGCCGGTGCGGGCGTGTACTACGGTATGAACTATGCCACCAACTGGCAATACGGGGGAACGGCGTGGCAGGGAGGCGCAACGATTCATACCTCTCTTGACGGCGGCATTACTGAGTACGGCACCATGGAGAACCCGTTCCCTCAAGGTTTCCCACTGCCCCAGGAAGGGCAATATGGGCCGCTCACTCTGTGGGGTTACAGCAACAATAATCATGGTAGCGATACGTTCCAAACTCCAAATATCTACCAGTGGAATTTGGGGATCCAACACCAGTTCGGCAACACGACACTGGAGGCCGACTATGTGGGGAACCGCAGCGTGCACGATCCTTGGAACTACTCCACAGAAAACCGCAATTTCATCAACCGGGCCAACCGCGAAAAGTATGGCACTGCTGGACTGGCGCAGCTTGTCCCCAACCCTTTTTACTCCCTGTTCCAAGGGTCAACGGCTATCTTCAACGCACCGGACTCGACTTACAACAACCCGACGATTCCGCTGATCAACGTCCTCAGACCTTATCCTCAGTTCGACGGTGCATTCTCTGGATTCCCTATGTTCGCCGCCAATGCCAGCTACCACGCCTTCCAGCTCCGCTTCGAGCGGCGCGCCGCAAAAGGTTTGAGTTTCACTGGCCAGTACACTTTTTCCAAATTCATCGACATGTCCGATGCGGGCGCGAATGCTTGGATTGGGCACCTGGGGTTTGCGGGAACGCCCCAGGATTTCACCAACCTGCGCGTAGAGAAGAGTGTGAGCGCGAATGACACACCACAGCGCCTGGCGTTCGCGGTCATCTACGAGTTGCCTGTCGGCCATGGACAGCGTTTGGGGGGCAATATGAGGCCAGGCCTTGACTTGATTCTGGGGGGTTGGCGCCTGACCCCATTCGTAACGTTCCAGACAGGCCAGCCCATTGCAGTTCAGGATGCAAACGCGGTCCTGGCCGATGGCACGCAGCGGCCTAACGTCAGTGGCCATCCTTGCAGCGGCGCCTGCGGATCAGACGCCCCGCAACGTACCCCCTTACTTCTCAAAGTGCCGCGTCCCGGGCATCCACAACTCCGACATTCCACTTGCAAAGGACATTCACCTCACTGAAAGTAAGTCCCTGCAATTTCGCGCCGAGTTCTTTAATGCCCTCAATACGCCGAGATTCACCAGTCCCGGCGTGAGCTACGGGACCAATTCCTTCGGAGTCATCAGCAGTCAGGCGGGTAGAGGTGCCGGCGCGCCCCGACACGGCCAGGTTGGCCTGCGGTTTGTGTTCTGAAGCGGGCCAGCCGTCGTCTACCGTTGGCAGTAGTGCCTGACTGCGGGGAGCTGAAGCGCCACAGCTTAGAATCTTAGGGGGGCACAGTTGTGTCGTCAATGGAATTGGGACGAAACGGCAGAGATAACGCGATCCTTGGCGAACCCAACCTCCCACATGCCTCATCAGATCCTGCGGCTTCACAAGCTAATCAGACGTAAGTCCTGCCTCCAGCACCTTACAGGCCTTTTGTTAATTGGTCTCACGCTTTCGCCTTTTGCTTCACGCCTCCTCGGTGCTGACCAGGAAAATTCGGTTCAGGCACAGGAATATGCTGAGAAGGCAATGCGGCTGGTGCGAAGCGGAAATCTCACCGAGGCTGAAGCGGAGCTGCGTCGGGCGCTCGAGGTGGAACCTGGAAATGGCTTGTATCTCAGCTCGCTCGGAGCCGTCCTCGGGATGGAGCACAGACTCGATGAGTCTAACCCCTACCTCGAGAAAGCGCTCCATGTGAATCCCGGTGACTTGGCAGCCCGCCGGAACCTCGCCTCCAATCAATTCCAGTTAGGCCTATTACAACCAGCCCGAGAAAACCTCGAGCGCATCTTAAGGGCGAGTTGAAGGACGATCGTACGGCGGTCAAAATGCTTGGATTAGTTCCTGACTTGGTTCGAGAACGGCCCGAGTCGATTGCTGCCCTTGCTCGCGCCTTATATCACCTCGGAAATGCGGAGCAGGCCAGGAAGACTTTGCGCGGGCTTAGGTTCAGTTCGGCAGGAGCGCAAGGAGTCCTTCTGGGAGGACAAGTCGCTGCCCAAGCGGAAGACTTCGAAACCGCCGAACGGATGTTCATGTCGATTTGGGTTGCATATCCGGATAGGGCAAAGCTCGGCTATAACCTGGCCCTTGCCCAGTATCACCGTGGCCGTATTGAGGAAAGTCAGACGACACTCCGTAAGCTTATGGTCGCAGGGCACGAGACCAGCGATATTGAAAATTTGGCGGGTTGGTGTTTTTACAGGCAAGGGAAGTTCAAAGAAGCTGTGGCCGCAATGGACGAGGCCATCGCCTTGGATCCTTCCGCTGAACCTAATTACCTTGACGTTGGCATGATGCTGATCGAACTCAAACAGGTTTCTGGCGCGCTGGTCGCCGCGCAAAAGGCCACCGAGGTTGCACCGGAGTCGTATCGGGCGTACCGCTTAAAAGGACTCGCAGAGATCAAGCTCGGTCACGTTGTGGACGCAGTGAAATCTTTCGCGCGGGCGGTTGAGTTGAATCCTATGGATCGGGAGTCGATCCTCGGACTTGCTTCCGCTCAGTACGACGATGGAGCGGCGCAGGCAGCGGAGAGAACTTTTCGGCAAGGCATGGAGCGCTGCCCCCGTGATCCGATTCTTTATCAAGAGTACGGTGCGATGCTGCTTAAATTGGCGGGGAGTAATGATCCTTCTACGGAGCCACGTGCTGTTTCCTTGCTAAAGAGCGCTTTGAAGCTGGACAGTGCGCTTTCCGAGCCGCACTTTCAGCTCGGCAATCTGGCCCTCAGAAAAGGAAAAATCGAGGAAGCCGTGCAACATCTGGAGACTGCGGCTAAACTTGGCCCGAAGGGCAGCAAGATTCACTACGCGTTGGCCCGCGCTTACGGTCGGCTTGGCAAGGGTGCAAAAGCCGCTCGAGAGTTCCGAATCTTTGAGCGACTCAAGGCTGAAGAGGAAGCGCCTGGTTCCGGTGCTTCCGCTTCTGGGACAAAACCAATGGGCCCGGCTTTCCCAGGTGAAGAAGTGAAAAAATTGGGCCAATCCGGGGTCGCATCGCCGCCCACACGCAATCGCTGAATCTCATACCAGAAATCTCACCGGCCGGGAACCTGTGAAAACATGAAAACACAAATATCCTTGACAAAAAATGTAGAAAGAGCACCTCTCAGTCATAAATAGTAGAGAGCCAGTCCTGGTGCGCACCGAGGCGCACACACACGCTCACGGGAGTTTACAATGCATGTTCACTCCGAACGAATGAGGGTCTCCGGAGAAAAATCCCCTGAGTTTTAACGGGGTTTGCGGCGCTCTTGCAGCTTTTTGCGCGTGTCTACACGCACCTTCACGTTGGGCAGGACATCTGGCAAGCGGATATCCAAGGCCTGCAGCAAATCACGGCATGCCGGATTCGGTGTGGGGATGCGCAGGCAACTGCCACCGTCATTGCTTTTTATTTCCGTTGAACTCAGCGCCCTTCAACTGTTGTAGTCCCTCTTCGACGGTCACGTCCAATGCCGCCCAAGCCCGGCTCACATCACCACCAGAACATGAGCGCGCGTGTGCGCCTCGGTGCGTACATGGATCGGGCTTGGATCTGAATGTCATAAAGTAAGGATGACCCAATACAGAGGATTTCAGCGGAATCAGGAGACGTCCGCATGAATCTGAGCTCTTGGGGAGGCGGAAACGGACTCAATTCGCCTGACACTCTCGCGCCGAACGAGTTCGGTTGGGATGGTAAGCTGTTGAGGAGGTAAATTTGGTTCCCGAATGCGTTGCAAGGTGAATTCTGCCAAATGGCTGCCGAGTTCCTTCGGAAACTCGCGTGCCGTGGTCAGTCCGGGATGGAGTAGTTCGCCCAGGGTGTCATTGAATCCGGCAACGCTGATGTCCTCCGGAATCAGAATGCCCGATTCCTGAAGCGCTTGGTAAACGCCGGAAGCGACCTCGTCCGTTCCCGCAAATAGAGCGCTCGGGCGCTCTCCACTGGCCAGAAGTGACTTAACGGCAAGGTAACCAAGTTCTCGGTCCTCCGACCGTATTTCGCTGAAGCGGGGTTCCAAGCCGGCTTCTTTCATCGTCTGGCTGTATCCTTGGG
>QHZC01000257.1:0-2635 GCA_003224515.1 Acidobacteriota bacterium | reverse complement strand
CCAGATGGCGCGATGCCCCTGCGAGATGAGGTATTGAGTCACCTCCTCAGATCCGCGCACGTCATCGGTGGAAACACAGTCTAGTTCCTCTGGGTGCCACTCGCCGACGATATTGTTTCCGACAACTGAGAATGGGATTCGCTTTTCACGAAGCGCGGAAAGGATGCTGACCGAATGCGTGCCGCTGAGAATCACGCCGCTGACACGATTTGGCCTCGTGAGCGCTTCGGGAAGCCTCAGATTTGCCGGGGTCTTCCCTCTTGAGTTTGCGAGTGCCGGTGTGAGGGGAGAGCGAAGAATCAGTTAGAATGCTCTGCTCAGGGTTCTCCCAATTTCTCAAAAGGCGTTTTCATGGAAACGCATAGTTCCCGCCGCAGTTTTTTGAGAAGCTCGGCAATAGCAGGAGCGGCTTACATCATCGGTTCGCCATCGTTTGTAGCTTCGGTAAGGCGTTCCATTATCGTCGTCGGAGCCGGTGCGTTCGGTGGATGGACAGCACTGCAGCTCTTGCGAAAGGGCGCGAAGGTGTTGCTAGTTGACGCTTGGGGCCCGGGAAACTCTCGAGCAAGCTCTGGAGGCGAAACTCGCATCATCCGCGCCACCTATGGACCTTCCCGCATCTACACGCAAATGGCAGCTCGCGCTTTGCGGCTCTGGCAGGAGAACGAGCAGCGATGGGGCTTGAAACTCTTCTTCCGAACT
This sequence comes from Acidobacteriota bacterium, assembly GCA_003224515.1. Taxonomy (GTDB): domain Bacteria; phylum Acidobacteriota; class Terriglobia; order Acidiferrales; family UBA7541; genus Acidiferrum. Next base: position 1,933 of record QHZC01000257.1, on the reverse strand, counting down.
GGCGTACTTTGGATGGCCGGCAAGGACGATTCCTACGAACGCGCCGCCATGCCGCTAATGAACGAGGCCGGCGTTCGGTTTGAAAGGCTTTCCGTCCCCGACTGCGCTAAACGCTGGCCGCAAATCAAATTCGACGACATATCCTGGAGCATTTACGAACCCGATTCCGGCTATCTGGCCGCACGTCGCGCATGTGAGGCGGTTCTAAATGCGTTTGTCAAAGAAGGCGGCAACTATCGGCAAGCGCAGGCGGCGCCGGGCCGGGTCACCTCCAGCCGCATGGAAGGAATCACGGTCACACCCGGTGAAGCCCTGACGGCCGATTTGTATGTCTTTGCGTGTGGTCCTTGGCTTGGGAAGATCTTTCCGTTCTTGGCATCCGTTATCACTCCGACTCGTCAGGAGGTGTTCTTCTTCGGGACTACCCCAGGAGATTTGCGCTTCACCGAGGCACAGTTGCCGGTCTGGATCGACTATGGTAGGCGTCTCTACGGCATTGCCGGAAACCACTGGCGCGGCTTCAAGGTAGCCGACGATACGCGTGGACCGGTCATCGACCCGACAACCATGGAGCGCCAGATTTCTGCGGAGGGCTTAGCCGCCGCGCGGAGTTATCTTTCGTTGCGTTTCCCTGCCCTGGCCGACGCGCCTCTGCTGGAAAGCCGCGTATGCCAGTACGAGAACTCCGCGGATCAAAATTTCATACTGGACCATCATCCTGAGGCAGAAAATGTCTGGATCGTCGGCGGTGGGTCCGGCCACGGCTTTAAACACGGTCCGGCGCTAGGCGAACTTGTCAGCAATGCCGTCTTAGGAGTAGAAACACCACCCAGAGAATTGCTCCTCGGCCGATTACTGAAGAAGTCGATCTGAGGAACCGAGTAATCAACCTTTACTCAGGATTCTCTTCTCCCCGGACGAGACGAAGCGCTTTCCGTCGGGCGAGGCGTCATAAATGAAATCGAACCGACTAAACTAATCGGTGCAATAAAGAGAGACTGAAGGCGGCCTGCCAGGAAGCCGGCACCCTTTCGGTCGACTTCCAGGGCCATCATTCAGATGTATTCGATCTTGATTTGTCCGAATTCGCGTTCGAGCCGGGTGATGGCTCCGCGGAATTCTGGTGAATCGTGCAGAGTCTTCAAGCAGGGATCGCGCTGAAACAGCGGCCAACAAGCAAAACCTCCGTCGTTCGTTCCAGCCATTCGAAGGCTTTGCCGGGCTGCCCCAGAAGGGCGTAAGTACATGCAATTTGATTAGTGCGTGTGGTGGGTGTGCCCGAACGAACGAGGAGACTCGCAGGTCTGGTGAACACAATCTAGAGCCGCTCCGGAATCCTGGTGAATGGCGTGCAGCACGCCATTGAGGCTAATCATCAGCCTGCGGCTTCAGCTGTTCATTTGCGACCCACGTTGCTTCCTCTTCGTAGGTCAACAGGTTGCGAATAACTGTTAAAACGGGAGCTCCCCACAAGTCAAAGGAAATCCGTCAAACAAAATCGCAGCTTTCCGTTTGTCCTATGGGGCGCTGCCGGTGTCGCAACCGCTATTGCGGTTGATGAAGCCCGCGATTCTCCCGACCGGCTGTAACCCGAGAATTTAGTTTTCTCGTACTATCTGTAACTTGACATTGACACTAAGATTTGCTAAGTCGTCGTCAAATGGTGGGTGTGTTTGGCCAGTGGTGGTCGTCGTCTTATCAACGATTCGTAGTTTGTGGCTTCGCCTTACCCGCCGATCGCTCAGTTAAAAGAGGTGAGGACATGAGATTCCGTCGATTTCTATGGTTGAGTATATCACTGTGTGTCTCGATGGTCCTACGGCACCCCATCACGTTCGCTCAGCAGCCCACGGGTAGCGTGGTGGGCAACGCATACGATCAGAGTGCCGCGAGTGTTGCGGGAGCGCAAGTGACCCTCCGGAATGTGGCCACC
>QHZC01000258.1 GCA_003224515.1 Acidobacteriota bacterium | reverse complement strand
AGATCTCGAACCGTACTATACGAAAGTAGAATGGGAGATCGGCGTTTCCGGCCTTGCGGGCGCCAGCCCCTTTGATCCGCCGCGGTCGAAGCCTTATCCGATGCCGCCGCTGCCGGTGAAGTCTTCCGGCGTAATTTTCGAGCGCGCCGCGCGAAAGCTGGGCTGGCATCCTTTCCCGGCACCCATGGCGATCCTTTCTCAAGCGCGTCCAGGACGAAGCGCTTGCGTTAATTGCGGCTTTTGTCTTGGTTTCGGCTGCGAAGTCGGCGCCAAATCCAGTTCACTCGCTACCACCATTCGAAAGGCCGAGCGCACGGGCCGCTGCGAAATTCGTCCTAACTCCTACGTGCATCGCATCGAGACGGACGCAAATGGCCGCGTGACCGGAACCGTTTACTTCGATGAGAAGCGCAATACCCACCTGCAGAGAGCCAAGGCTGTTGTCGTTTGCGCGAACGGTGCGGAGACCCCGCGCCTGCTATTGCTCTCCGCAAACAAACAATTTCCTGACGGTCTTGCGAACTCCAGCGGCATCGTCGGCAAATATTTGATGCTCAACAGCGGTGGCGTTGTTACCGGTCAGTTCGAGCACCCGCTCAACGACTACAAGGGCTTCGCCGTCAGCCGCGTGCTGCACGATTTCTACGAACTCGATCCGCAAAAAGTAGGCTTCTACGGTGGAGGCGGGCTTGATGCGCGCTTCGATTTCACGCCTATCAGCTTTGCTTTCGGAGGTCTGTCTCCCGGGACGCCACGCTGGGGAAAGGATTTCAAGGCTGCTCTCGCGCAGGAATTCAACCGCACCATGGAGATCTTCTGCCATGGCACATCCCTGCCTCTCGAAAACAACAGCTTTTCGCTCGACCCCGATCTGAAAGACGCCTGGGGCCTGCCTGCGCTCCGCCTGACCTACAAGGATCATCCTGATGATTTGAAGCTCGGGAATTGGATGTTCGCACGTGCTCACGAACTTTTTGACGCCGCCGGTGCGCAGAAAAAGTGGAGTTTCCCGGCGGGGGAACAGCAGTTCGCCGTGCATCTTCTCGGCAGCTGCCGCATGGGAAACGATCCGAAGACGTCGGTGATCAATTCGCACCACCGCACCCATGACGTCAAGAATCTTTTCCTTTGCGATGGCAGCAGCCTGGTGACCTCCGGCCGCGGCCAGCCCACCATGACCATCGAAGCGCTCGCCTTCCGCGCCGCTGACCTCATCACGGCGCTCGCGAAGCGCGGCGAAATCAGCGCCTGATCTTGTATTCCATTTCAGGGGACTCAGGAGATCTTGTAACTGCGCAACGCGCACGTTCGTCGCATCACCTACGAGGATTAATTCGATGCATGAGAATCGTCAGAATCTCCGGTTTGCGGTGTGCGGAACATCGCTGGGCCTTTTGCTGGCGGTTGCGGGGGCATGGGCACAGTCCATTCGACCAAGTGCACCGAACGCGCCAGCGGTCCCGGCGGGGCCCAAACTCGCGGAGGAAGAGTTCAAGAATATTCAAGCTCTCAAGGGAATTCCCGCTGATCAGGTGATCCCCTCGATGCAGTTCATTGCCGCTTCTCTTGGCGTCGAATGCGAGTTCTGCCACGTCGCGCATGCGAACGAAAAGGACGACAAGAAGCCCAAAGTCACCGCGCGCAAGATGATCAACATGATGATGGCGATCAATAAAGACAACTTCGAGGGCCACCGCGAGGTGACCTGCTATTCTTGTCACCGCGGTTCGACAGATCCTGTGGCCACACCCATCGTCACTGATGAAGAACCCCGCCCGGCAGCCGACCAAGGGAAAAAACCCGGCAAGGAAAAAGCCTCGTTGCCGACTGCGGACCAGCTTCTCGATGAATATCTCGCCGCCATCGGCGGGGCCGATGCGCTCCAGAAAATCACGAGCCGCGTGCAAAAGGGAACGCTCACGGCATTCGGCGGCCAGCATTTTCCCGTCGTTGTTTATTCAAAGGCTCCGGATAAGCGCGTCTCGATCATGCATCTCCAGGGTGGGGACAGCGTCACCGCGTTCGACGGGAAACAGGGGTGGCTCGGTGTTCCCGGCCGTGTGCATACTATGTCGGCGGCGGAAAATGACGCCGCACGCATCGATGCGGATCTTTACTTGCCGGCACAGCTGAAGACGCTCTATCAGAAATTCAGTGTCGATTCCGGTGAAAAAATCGATGGTCGTGATACTTACATGGTTGTTGGTCGCACAGATGGCCAGCCGCCGCTCCGCTTGTACTTGGATAAGGAATCGGGCCTGCTGCTGCGCCTCGTGCGGTACGCTGAAACTCCCCTCGGCCGCAATCCTACGCAGATTGACTATGGGGATTATCGCGATGCGAATGGCGTGAAGATGCCGTTCCGTTGGACCCTGGCGCGGCCTGGCAATCGATTCACCGTCCAGGTCGAACAGGTTCAGCAAAACGTTCCTGTGGACGATGCCAAATTCGCGCCGCCTCCTCCAGCCCCCGCACGAAAACCTGATTGACGTTTCAAGGAGCCAAAAGAAGCCGTCCGATTTCATTCGGATGCTGACCTGGAATGATGGGCCTGGCTGGACTTGAACCACCGACCTCGCCCTTATCCAGCATGAACCTAAATTTCAGTGGTGTTTGGAAGGAAATCTTGAGAAGAGCAAGCTGCTAGGCCCTGCGCGCGAAAGCAGTTTTGGTAAAAATAAATCACGCGGATCCGGAGCTGATCGTGGAGATGGTCATCACTAAAATGGATGACACTGAAGACAGTGTCCTCCTCAGGAGTCTCACTAATGGCGAGGAAGTCGCCAACCCCGTTCACGGTATCCAAGTTCGGAGTCGGTCGAATTGGGTAGGCACAGAACTGCTCATCGAATCATGGATGAAGGTGGGCGGTCGCGAAGGCCATTTCCACGATTTCTGGTCGCTCTCAGGTGACGCCCAAACGCTCACGATGGAGCACCGTGATGATTACGCCGGTCAAGTCTCGCGCGACATCTGCCAAGGAAGGGAGTCCTGTTCAAGCGTCATCACCAAGATTGATCGCATGAAGACCCGTCAGGGCGAATCTCTTTTTTTCAAGGTGGATGTCGGCGGTGAGACGCTGCGGGTGTTCGGGCGTCCCGAAGAGCTGGCGGAGCGTTTGGAAGAGAGTGGTTACGACATTCCGCCGAGCGAAATCGAAGCTGGAATGGAACTCCATCTTCCCTGCCTGGTGAAAGTCGGTCAGGGCAACAACGGATACAAAACCATCGAAGAGTTCTTGCCCGAAGCTGCCGAATGACCGGCCGCCATACCCAGACATCCGGGTCAGAGAGGCAACCGCCTCTCTGACCCGGATTCCTTGCCCAAACACATTGAGGATAACTACACTGACGCTCGATATTGCTATGGGCCCGGAATTGTTATGGGCCGGAATCGTAGAAAGGCAAGTTCGGTTATCATAGTGCCGCGAGACCCGGAATACTCGACGAAGCAACTCTCCAAAGGGACATGGCGCGATTTCGAGCGCCTCTTCGAGACTCATCCAGCGCCGGGAGCGTATCCGTGTTGGTGTATGCACTGTCACTGGCGGGGCCCTG
>QHZC01000253.1 GCA_003224515.1 Acidobacteriota bacterium | reverse complement strand
CGCTCGACGATCGCGCAGGTCGTAAAAACGCTTACCGATGCGGGAGCGATGGACTACACGATTGTGGTCACCTCGTCCGCCGCGGAGCCGGCTTCGCTGCAGTACATAGCGCCATACGCCGCGTGTGCGATGGGTGAATTTTTCCGCGACAGCAAGCGACATGCGGTAACGTTTTACGACGATCTTTCCAAACACGCGCAAGCCTACCGCGAAATTTCGTTGCTGCTGCGCCGTCCTCTAGGACGCGAAGCGTTTCCCGGTGACGTGTTCTATCTCCACTCGCGTTTGTTAGAACGCGCCGCAAAATTGAATGACAAGCTCGGCGGCGGCTCGCTGACCTCGCTGCCGGTCATCGAGACGCAGGCGGGCGACGTCTCCGCCTACATTCCAACGAACGTGATTTCCATCACCGACGGCCAGATCTATCTCGAAGCCGACCTTTTCAACGCCGGCATTCGTCCCGCGATCAACGTCGGTATTTCAGTCAGCCGCGTCGGCGGCAACGCGCAGATCAAAGCGATGCGGCAGGTAGCTGGTTCGCTGCGGCTGGATATGGCGCAGTACCGCGAGCTCGCCGCCTTCGCGCAGTTTGGCTCCGATCAGCTCGACAAGGTGACGCAGGGCCAGCTCGCCCGCGGCCAGCGGCTCACGGAAATCCTAAAGCAGGACCAGTATGTGCCGCTGCCGGTGGAAAAACAGGTGCTCAGCCTCTGTGTTGCGACCAGTGGTTTGTTGGACGCTGTGCCGGTACCGGAAGTTCGCCGTTTTGAACGCGAGTTCCTGCAGTTCGTCGAAACCAACTATCCCTCGATCTTGAAGAACATCGCGACGAAAAAGGCTCTCGACGACGCCATCAAGGCGGAAGTCAAGAGCGCCGTCGATGCTTTTAAGGAACGTTTCACTGCCGTTGCTGCGGCTGCGAAGTGAGGGTCGGCCCCTAACGACCAACGATGGCCACACTTCTTGATTTTCGGCGCCGCATCCGCTCGGTGAAGAACACCCAGCAAATCACCCGCGCTATGAAGTTCGTGGCCGCGGCCCGGCTGCGCCGCGCGCAGGAAGCGGCCATCGCGGCACGCCCGTACGCCAAGGAGCTTCGGCGCATGTTGCGTTCGATCATGTCGCGCATCGCTGAGCCTCAGCACCCGCTGCTGGCGCACCGGCGGGAAGAAAGAATTCTCGCCATCGTCTTGACCGGAGAGCGCGGCCTGGCCGGCGCTTTCAATGCCAATATTCTGCGCAAGGCTCACGAGTTTTTCCGCGTCAACAAGGGCAAAAAACTTTCGACTCTCCCTGTCGGCAAGAAAGGCCGCGACGCGTTGAAAAAAGCGGGCTTTAGCATCATTGCGGAATATGTGAACGTCCTCGCACGCGTCGACTTTGCGACCGCGCGCGAGATCGCCGTGCTGGTCACGGATCTTTATGCGAAGGAAGAGATCGATTCGGTCTATATCGTCTTCAGCGAATTCAAGACGGTGATGACGCCCAACCTGGTGGTCACCAAGCTTCTGCCGGTCGAGGCCGTTCATGCGGACGAAGAATCCATCGCCGAAAAAGAGACATCGCAGGTAGATTACATCTACGAACAGCCCAAGGAGCAGCTCCTCGGCAAGTTGTTGCCGCGCTATGTCGAAACGCAGATTCTCCGCGCGATGCTCGAATCTTCCGCCGCCGAGCACGCCGCGCGCATGACCGCCATGGAGTCGGCCACCAAGAACGCCGGCGACGTTATTGAAGCCCTGACGCTGCACATGAATAAAGTGCGGCAGGCGGCGATTACCAAAGAAATTATTGAAATTGTCAGCGGCGCTTCTTACGGCGCTTAGGAGAAAGCAGCATGGCAGAGAAATACGCAGGCGTGGGGCACGTCGTACAGGTCATCGGACCGGTCATGGACATTCAATTCGAAGCGGGCCACCTCCCCCTGATTTATAACGCCATTCGCATTACCAGCGAAGGCTACTCGATACCGGAACCACTCGACGTCACCGCGGAAGTCCAGCAGCACCTCGGCGAAGGCCGCGTGCGCGCCATCGCCATGGAGCCTGTCGAGGGCATGGTTCGCGGGATGAAGGGCTACGATCTCGGAAAAGGGATTGAAGTTCCCGTGGGCCGGGCAACTCTGGGACGGGTGATGAATGTCCTTGGGAAACCCGTCGATCAACTTGGCCCCATCATCAGTGATACCCACTACCCGATTCACCGCGCGGCCCCCTCGCTCGAAGATCAATCCACCTCGCTGGAAATGTTTGAAACCGGAATTAAGGTCGTCGATCTGATCGATCCCTATTTGAAGGGTGGCAAAATTGGCCTCTTCGGCGGCGCGGGCGTCGGCAAGACCGTTCTGATCATGGAGCTCATTCACAACGTCGCGATGAAGCACGGCGGCGTGTCCGTCTTCGCAGGCGTGGGCGAGCGCACGCGCGAAGGCAACGACCTATGGCTGGAAATGTCCGAGGGCGGCGTGATCGTCCCCGGCAATTCGGAGAAGTCGCGCGCGGCGCTGATCTACGGCCAAATGACCGAGCCGCCCGGCTCGCGTCTGCGCGTGGGACTCACCGGCCTCACGGTCGCGGAATATTTCCGTGATCAGGAGCATCTCGACGTGCTCCTTTTCATCGATAACATCTTCCGTTTCGTGCAAGCGGGCTCGGAGGTTTCCGCGCTTCTTGGCCGCATGCCTTCGGCCGTCGGTTACCAGCCGAACCTCAATACGGAAATCGGCGAACTCCAGGAACGCATCACCTCGACGAAGAGCGGATCGATCACTTCGGTGCAGGCCATTTACGTGCCGGCCGACGACTACACGGACCCTGCTCCCGCCGCAACGTTTGCGCACCTGGACGCGACCACCAACCTCAGCCGCCAGATCGTGGAGCGCGGCATCTATCCGGCGGTCGATCCGCTGGCCAGCTCCTCGCGGATTCTCGATCCGCGCATTGTCGGCGCGGAGCACTACGCCGTCGCGCGCGGCGTAAAATCGATTTTGCAGCGCTACAAGGACCTCCAGGACATCATCGCCATTCTCGGCATCGAAGAACTTTCCGACGAAGACAAGCGCACCGTGGCGCGCGCCCGCAAGATCGAAAAATTCCTCTCGCAGCCGATGTTCGTCGCCGCGCAGTTCACCGGCCTTGAAGGAAAGTACGTGAAGATCGAAGATACGGTTCGCAGCTTCAAGGAAATCGTGGAAGGGAAGTACGACGATGTTCCGGAGCAGGCGTTCTACATGGTTGGCACGATCGAGGAAGCCCTCGAGAAGGCTGAAAAAATGAAGGCGAGCGCGTAAGGTAAAAATGCTGCCCGACGCCATCGAGCTGGTCATCGTCACTCCGGAGAAGCAATTGCTCCGCGAGAAAGTCGTGGAAGCGCAGCTTCCGGGGGAGAACGGCTATCTCGGCGTCCTCGCGGGGCACGCGCCGCTCATCACCGAACTGGGCATCGGCGAACTCAGCTATCACGGTCTCGGTGGCAAGGTGTCTACGCCTCTCGCTATTGTTCGCGGATTCGCCGAGGTGCTTTCGGATCGCGTGACGGTCCTTGCAGAAACCGCTGAGCGCGCCGAAGAGATCGATGTGCAGCGCGCCAAAGATGCACTGGCTCGGGCCGAGAAGCGCCTCGCCTCGAACGATCCCAATATCGATTGGGACCGCGCCAACATTGCGCTCCAGCGCGCTTTGATCCGCATCCAGGTTGCCACTAAGCGGCGCAGCGCTCTCGTTGCGGGCTCTTGAGTTTTCGCCTGCCCGCTCTCCGAAGGCGGCGCTTCGTGCGACGTCGCGCTGCGACCCGCATCTAATCGAGTGGGACTGAGCAAAACATGGAACCCATCACCATGTACAGCACCACGTGGTGCCCCGATTGCCGCCACGCCAAATCCTTCTTAAAGGAACGCGGCGTCAATTTTCGCGAAGTGGATATCGAAGATGATCCGTCGGGGGAAGCGATCGTCATCAAGGCTAACAACGGCAAGCGCATAGTTCCCACGCTGGAAGTTGGCGGCCGCTATTTGGCGTGCAGCCCTTTCGATGCAGAGCAGCTTGCCGAGGAACTCAACATTCCGCTGGATCTTTAGTTCAGCCGAACCCCTCGCGCCCACACTCCCGTTAGATGCAAGCTTCGATCGAGCAGCAAAATATCGGCATCCGCCCCCACTCGCAGTGATCCTTTCTTGAATTCGATCCCGAGCAAGGAGGCGGGATTCAGCGTCAGCATTCGCACGGCGTCCGGCAAAGATGCGCCCAGGGCCACGATATTTCGCAACGCGCGGTCCAGAGTCAGGGTGCTGCCCGCCAGTATACCTTCAGCATTCCGGCAGACGCCGCCGCTGACGGTCACTTCGAAGCCGCCGAGGGTGTATTTTCCGTCTGGCATGCCGGTCGCGGAAAGGCCGTCGCTTACAAGGGTGACATGCGCGCCATCCTTGGCCAGCAGAAGCAGTTTCATGGCGCCTTCCTCGACGTGCACGCCGTCGGCGATCAGCTCCGCATTGACCTCCGGGGAAGTGAGCACGGCGCCGATGACGCCCGGATCGCGGTGGGAAAACGGACGCATGGCGTTGTAGAATGCCCCATGGAAACGACCAGGCCGGCTTCGCGCGCGGCGTCAATACACGGAGCGGCCCCCAGAAGCTCCGGCGCGATCGTCAGGATTCTGGCACTCCCCATGGCGGCCTTGAGGAAGCGACTGAGGGTCTCGGCCGACGGCAGCTGAATCCATTCGGATGGATGAACTCCGCGACGCTCTTTGCTGATAAAGGGCCCCTCGAAATGGATTCCCAGGATTTCCGCGCGGGGTTCATCCGTCTCGTGCTGTTGGGCGATGTACCTGGCGATTCCCTCGACCGCACGCAGAGTTTGGTCCGTGCTGGCGGTTAGCGTAGTGGCGACAATTGACGTGGTGCCATATTCCGAGACCTTGCGAGTGATGGCGCGCAACGCGGCACCAGTTCCCGCCATGACGTCGTGGCCGCCGGCCCCGTGGATGTGCAGGTCCATGAAGCCGGGAACCGCTGTCATGTTGGTTGCGCGAATTTCCAGCCCCCCCGCGGGCAGGGTCATCCCCGAGCGCGGTCCAATGGCCTCAATGGTATCTTCGCGAATCAGGATGCCCGCGTCGGTGATTTCTGTCGTCGGGGTAAGCGCACGGCCGGCGTGCATGAGAATGGTCGACATGGCAACATCGTAACGGAAATACTTCGCGGCACAAAACAAGACGGGCGCCCCGATCGGGACGCCCGTCATGAAAAAAGCTGAGAAAAGATTTACTTGGCTGCAGGCACCATGTCGATGCTGCTCAGCTTGAGCGTTTCGCCATCTACCGTACCCTTCACCATCACGTGGTGGCCGGCATGCGCCGCCACCTTGTCCTGCGCATCGACGACGTGCACCTTCTTGTCGGCGTCGTTCACGAACACGTACTTGGCGCCATGTTCCTTGACGCACTTGGTCGTGCACTCACCGGCCTTGTCGTTTGCGCCCTTTACTCCGCACTGGCTGTCTGAAATCCAGCCGGTCCAGGAGCCGTCCGCCGCCATCGCGAGTGCCCCCGCGAAAAGCGTTGCTACCATTGCCACTGCAAATCGTA
>QHZC01000254.1:5466-5684 GCA_003224515.1 Acidobacteriota bacterium | reverse complement strand
AACGAGGGCAGCGTGAACTTCCCGAATTTCGGCAACATCCTCCAACTCAACAGCGTAGGCACGTCAAACTACAATTCGCTGCAGAGCACCTTCCGCATCAGGACTTGGCACGGGTTGAGCTCGCAATTTGGCTACACCTGGTCCCACGCTCTGGATGAAATCAGCGAGTATCGCGCCGTTGTTGCGGATGTCTCCAATAACATCAAGCTGGACTATGG
>QHZC01000254.1:0-5222 GCA_003224515.1 Acidobacteriota bacterium | reverse complement strand
AACGAATCCAAACGGCAACGTTGCCCGCAACAGGTTTGTGGGCCCCAGCTACAAGAGCGTAGATTTCTCGGTTCTAAAGAACGTCCCGATTACCGAACGGGTGAGAGTGCAGCTTCGGACCGAGATGTTCAACCTCTTTAACCGAATCAACTTTGCTTCCGGCCCCGGCTCCGTGAATGGGGATGGGACGATCACCGACACGATCGGCGACTTCAACGGCGCGCCGGGCATCGGGCCTGGGGAACCGTTCAACATGCAGCTGGCGATCAAGGTCATCTTCTAACGGCTGCGCAAACGACTGGCCAAAAGGGCTCCCCGACCCGACCGGGGAGCCCTTTTGCTTTCTGTGGGGGCGACCGCTCCGCGTCGCTAACTAATAAAGGCTGGCTGGAGGATTGAGAAGATCTGGCCAGCCGGACGAGTATGGGCCGGTGAAGCGGGCGAGGGACCTGTGCTACCGATCCAGAAATTGTTCGAAGAGGAGGCGAGAGAGGCGGCGGGTGTTGTGGCGGAGGACGCCGTGTTCTTCGAGGAGATTGTCTAGGATGACGCGGAAACCGAGCTTCTGGAGGGCGCGGAGATCGATGGCCACTGGTTCGGCGCCCTGCGCGCGATAGCGGCGGGCCACCTCAGGGGACACGGGCTGGCGATTGGCGACGACCCAATCGATGACACGGCGTGGGACGTGTTTCTGGATGGCGCGGAGATGATCGGCAAGTGCGTAGCCGGAGGTTTCGCCGGGCTGGGTCATCAGATTGGCGAGGTAGACGCGCGGCGCGTTCGATTTGGCAATGGCGCTAGCAATTTCCGGGATCAGCAAATTCGGGAGAATACTGGTGTAGAGCGAGCCGGGACCGAGAAGAATCAGGTCAGCCTGCTTGATGGCTTCGATGGCCCCGACGAGCGGACGCACGCGGCGCGAGGAAAGCTTGAGTTTCTTGATCGGACTGCGGCTGGCGGTGATGCGCGTTTCGCCGTGAACGGTGCGGCCGTTTTCGAGCGTGGCAACAAGATGCACGTTCGAAAGCGTCGATGGAAAAATGCGGCCGCGAATCGCTAGCACTTTGCTGCTGACACGGATGGCTTCGGTGAAATCGCCGGTGACGTGAGTGAGCGCGGCGAGGAAAAGATTGCCGAAGTTGTGGCCGACCAGGCCACGTCCGGCGTGAAAACGATATTGGAAAAGGCGCGCGAGAAGGGCTTCGTCTTTCGAAAGCGCCACCATGCAATTGCGGATGTCACCGGGCGGGAGAATGCGGTTTTCCCGGCGCAAGCGGCCGGAGCTGCCGCCGTCATCGGTGACCGAGACGATGGCGGCGAGATCGGCGATGGGGCGTTCGGTGCTGGCGCGTTCGTCGGTGCGCCGGATGACGAGTTCCTTGAGGCCGCGGAGAAGTGTAGATAGGCCGGTGCCGCCTCCAAGAGCGACGACGCGGAAGCCGTGGGGAAGAGTCTTTGGTTTGGAGGCGCGTTTCTTCACATCGGCTTTCAGAATTTGCGGAGAGAATTCATCCTGGAAAAAGGGATTTTACACAGAGAACTCAGAGGACAGCGAGAACACAGAGAAAAAAAAGACGGTTAAAGCCCGTCCTTACAAAAATCGCTAGCCGGCGGTGCCATCTTTCTCCGGATAGAGCAGTTCGGTGAAGCGCGGGTCTTCCTGGAGGAAGGCAAAATCTTCGTCGTTGCGCGCGTGATAGCGATTTTCCGGACGCAACTGAATGGCGACCTTCAGATTGGCCAGGGCGGAATCAGCTTCGCCGGTGAGGCAATCGAGCGCGGCCAGGGCGTAGTGAATATGGTCGGCCTTGGGCGCGGCTTTGCGAGCTTTGTCGAGACTCTCGCGGGCATCATCCCATCGGCCGATGTTCATCATCGCAACGCCGCGCTGGTAATGCTCTTCGGCGGTGCGAGGATTCTGCTCATGAGACGGCTTCATGCGCTGCTCAGCGATTTTCACGTGCATGCGCGCACGATCCGCGAGCTCCTTGCTGGGACCTTCCAGGACTTTTTCAAGTTCCTGCTTGGCCCGGGCAAATTTCTGCTGATGAAAAAGGGCCAGGGCTTCGTCGTAGACTTTAAGTTGCGCCTGGACGCGGGGATCAACCAGCTCGACACCCCCACGCTGGGCGGGCGGAGGGGGAGGGAAAGTCTTTTTTTTCTGTGACTTAGACTGACTCCGCGCCTTGCCCTTGGAATGCCTCGTCGACCCTGAAGCGGGTTTACGCGCTTTTGCCATGGGGCGAATCCTAGCAGAGCAGGATTCTGGCGTCAACGGATGTGAGCGGGGGCGACTTGTAGGGGTGCGTAAGCGTCTGGCGTTACCGAACGGAGGCATGGGCCAAAAATAGGGCATGGAGTTCGGAGCGGAATCGCGGACACTGTATGTGCAGTACACACAAGGCGACACGCGGGGCGCGAAGGCTGGCCTGCCTGCGCCGCGTATGCTATAAGTTTGTGGCCGAATTCTGGTTGACGACAACGTGCCTTTCATCAACTTTCCTGCTCGCGAAATTAACTGCAAGCTCGTGTACTACGGTCCAGGTCTGGGCGGAAAGACCGCCAACCTGCAGTGGATCTACGACCACACCGGACAAAACCAGAAGGGCAAGATGGTGTCCCTGGCGACAGAGACGGACCGAACGCTATTTTTCGACTTCCTGCCCCTGGATTTGGGAACGGTGCGCGGATTCAAGACGCGCTTTCATTTATATACGGTTCCCGGACAGGTGTTTTATGAGGCTAGCCGCAAGCTTATCCTGAAGGGCGCGGACGGCGTGGTGTTCGTGGCGGATTCCCAGGAAGAACGTCTGGATGCGAATTTCGAGACCATGGAAAACCTGATGGAGCACCTGAAAGAGCACAACCTGAATTTTGCCACGATTCCGTACGTGCTTCAATTGAACAAGCGCGACCTGCCGAACGCGATGTCCGTGCCGGAATTGACGAAGCAGCTCCAGAAAAAGGGCGAGCCAATTTTGGAAGGCGTGGCTATTCAGGGATTGGGCGTATTCGAAACGCTGAAAGAAGTGGCTAAGCTGGTTCTAGCCGAATTGAAAAAGGGCGGATAGCAAGGTTCGCTCCCAAACACAGGCAATTCCCCAACCAACGATTCTGAATACTTCACTCCGCAAATTGAGGCGAAAGGTCGCTTCGATCATAACCATGCCGGTTGCGGGTTTACCCTCGCGCGTTGCGGGTTTGAACTTCCGATCGTGTACGGCGTTCATCGCCGCCTCATTCAAGCCAAATGGCCCTCCACGAACAACCCTGGCTTCTACCGTGCGTCCCTCCGCGGAAACGGTTACCTGCAAAAGCACGGTGCCATGAACTTCGCTTCTCGAGCAGGATTGGTATAGTTCGGTTGCGGACAGTACGAACAACCAGGCGAGGTCACTCCGCCCACTCCGGCTCTGAGGACCAGGGGGATAGAGGACGGATTGGGAGATGAAAGTGTTTCGGGAAAGAAACCGATGGGGTTGAGACCAGTCCTCGAATCTGAATCCGGAAAAGAGAATTCCTCAATGGGGCCGGCCTTCTCCTTATCGCACGAGAGTAAGCTCACCTGAACGCGCACAGACGCGCCCTGGTCCTTGGCGGTTGTTCCGGTCAAGACAACAGTGGCGCCCAGTTGCTTCCCGAGCCAACGGATGGCCTTTTCATTGTGGAGAAGGGTCATAGGAACGCGCTCTTGTTCCAGATACGTTTGGAGACGCGAACGCTCGATGACTTGAATCGCGTTCTTCTGCGAGGCAAGTCCGTTCGAGAACGCATCGGCGAGCTGCATGCCCAGTTGCGAGGCTGCACCAGAAGGAAGCGCGAAGTTCGCGACAAGGATGCCGCAACCCCCCCGGCTTGGAATCCTCTTTCCCAGCTCTTTGCAGTATACAGTTTGCGAGCGCGCGGATTTCGGCTTCCGGCAGGGTGACAGAGGAAGTCTCCTGAGAATGGGAATGCGAGGTTCCCATGAGCGATAGAAAAACGCAAGCGGCAAAGCCCCCTGCGCTCCGAAAACGATTCGGTTTTGTCATAAAGCGGGGATGTAACACATGGCCAACACTTGGAACGACAGGCGCGAAAAACAGCTAAAAGTTAGCGAGGGCGGAGGATTCGGATTCGAAGGTGGGGATGGCTTCGACGAGGCGGGTGACGGTGAGGGCGTCGCGGACGCGGCCGGGGCCGCAGACTAGACGGAGCACACCACCTTCGCGGGCGAGCTTGATGGAGATGCGCACCAGCGTGGAGATCCCGGAGCTGTCAATCTGCGGGATGCCGTTCAGGACGACGACAACTTTCTTAGCGCCACCTTTGACCACAGATTCGAGAGCGTCGTGGAGCTGCTCGGCAGGCTCGCCGATAGTGAGCCGGCCGTGAACTTCGAGAACCGACACTCCGCCGGATTCGTGGACGTTGATTTCCATGGGCAGCCGGTCAGTCATGGGAGTGCGTCGATCTATCCTCATTGGGCGCGATGACCATTCATCACGTCGCACGGCATTATACAGTGACGGGTAAGTTGCACAAAGGGAACCGTTCCAGAAGTTTACGAGCCGAATCGTCCGGAACAGCGGGAAGCGGCGCATCAGAAAAACGAATCCAGGGAATGAAAATTTCAAACTGTGACAAGGGGCGCGCATGCGTATAATGCAGGGCGACGAAGTGGCGGGTCCCCGAAAGTCAAATCCAGAGCCAGCGGAGCGGACATAATCTATGAAGTGCGTAGGATGGAAGTGTAGTTTCAGCTTTGTCCTGATCCTTGGGGCCATCCTGCTCGCCGTTGTTCCCCTCGCCGCGCAACAAACGCCCACCGCTTCAGCCACTCCTTCAACGACAGCCGCTTTTCTCGTGACACCTGAAATCTCCAAAGCGCTCAATGAAAAACTGGCGCAGCTGGACAAGGACGTGAAAGCGGCTCAGTCCTCCGCGGACAACGCCTGGATGCTGGTGAGCGCGGCGCTGGTACTGATGATGACGGGGCCGGGGCTGGCGCTTTTCTATGGCGGCCTGGTCCGGCGGAAAAATACCCTGGCGATCATGATGCAAAGCTTCGCGCTTATGGCGCTGATCACGGTGATGTGGGCGCTGGTCGGCTATAGTTTGTGCTATGGCGGCGATGGTCATTTTATTGGGAGCTTCGACCACGCGTTTCTGCGGGGCGTGGGCGCGGACCCGAATCCAGATTACGCTGGGACAGTTCCCCAACTGACCTTCATGGTCTACCA
>QHZC01000252.1 GCA_003224515.1 Acidobacteriota bacterium | reverse complement strand
CGAGATATGCTTGCTGTCTGCCCCCCGACGAGATTTCTACTGCGATCGTGTTGGCCCCTATCAGTTTCGCGTCTGCGCTAGCGAGGATGCGACTTGAAGAGATTTGTGCTGTAGTTGTCAGGGGAATCAGTGATTCTCGCACTTCCCGCCAACCGCTGCGACCAAGTCCATCTGGAAGAATTCAGCGACGGACTGGCTGCTGGCTCTGCTACGGCCTGGATCTCCAGCAAGGGAGGGGCGGTGACGGTCGAAATCATGGCCAGAAGCACGAACCAGGAAATGCACGATTGGTCGAAATAGTTGATGCCGAAGAAGCCCACAACGTTGGCCACGAGCGCGGAACCAAGAAACCAGAAAAGCCATTCCTGCTTTTTGTCACCCGCGAGAGCCTTTCTTGTATCTCCAAGTCTTGCGAAACTGCGTGAGACAATGGCAATGAAAGCGAAGAGCGCGATCAAGCCACCATTCACGCCAACGGATACAAACTGATTCTGTACATCCCACATATCGTCACCCCATGTGGATGTGTCTTTTGCGCCAAGGAACCACCAGTCGGCGAACTGCCGGATGAAATGATCGATCAGCATGGCGCGATGATAGCCAGATGACCCACCTGACAAATCGATATGGGTGATCAGAAACCAGAACGGTGCTTTCATAACGAATTGCAGACCGATCACGGCAAACACAAGACCCCAACGTACAAGACGCAACTTGGTTCGAATAGGCCAGAGGAGAACGCATAGCAGCCCGGCCGCATACGTCAGCAGCGGAGTGCTGGACCACGCTGTCACGGTCATGATGGTTGCCCCCACCATACCTATGGCAGCGATAAACTTAGCTTTACCGTTCTTCCAAAGAAGGCAAAATAGGGGCAACAAAGTCGCCGAGAACGTGCCCGCCAGAAGGGGGTGCTGAAAGACGCCTTGTGAACGGATCTTGCCTTCCCGAATTTCGGGGATAAGTCGAACTCCACCGAGTAGTCCGAATATATTGATCAGTTTCAACTGTTCGATGACCATGCCTACCGCGATAATTGCTGTAAGAAAAGCGAAGCACTTCACCACACGGTGTATGTCTTCTTCGCCTTGGACCAGGCTCCTCAACAAGAGATACGCCGCAAGAACGTCCAAAAGAAAACCAAATTGGTTGATGATCGCTTGTGATTGAAAAAAATGAGATATAACGCCAAGGACCTGAAAGAGAGAGCACAAAATGAATGCGCGATCAACAGAATTGAACCCACCGGCCAGAAGCGGCTTCTTCGACAGGTGCTTGCCTGCCATCATTCGCAAGCCTCCTGCTATCGTCAGGATCCGCGAGACCAATAGGTGCACACCTCCCACATAAAGCTCCTGGCCCCGCGGAACCAGAAACACAAAGAAGAGAAGGGGCACCACAATGTACTTGCGGGGCAGCAGAAAGATAAGCAAAATCGCGATGAGCATGGCCATCAGAACAATCGGGTGCAAGACTGTATCCGACAGACCGCCGCCAAATTTATAATTCTCAGGAGGCACGCTCTGCTCCGTTCACGACCAGGTTCTTCAAACCGCATCCAGATAGGACTGTACCTGGACTTGTTCCATTCCTGGCTGTCCTACATTCAGTACTTTAATAATGTGTTGATAGAGCCTGTCGGTATTCTGTTCCCAACTAAATCGTGCGACGACACCGTTGCAAGCTTTGGCAAGCTGCACCCGCAAATTCTCATTCTTGAGCACTCTGCAGAGGTTGCCGGCAAGAGCTGTGGGTGTTTTGGCGGCCGAAAGCAGTCCAGTCACCCCATCCTCGACAAAATCTCGAATGCCACCGCTATCAGTTGCCACGATCGCGCAACCACAGGCCGCAGCCTCCGCAGGTGGAAGCGCAAAGCCCTCCGCCCAGCTGGAGCTGAGGAACACAGATGAGTTGTTGTAGATCTGGTTTACGATGAGTTCCTGCGGCGGATTCTCGTGATACTCAATCCAACTGGGAATCCAGGCTGGGCGATGCGGTGTACCAAACAAGACTGCCTTTAGGTCCGGATATTCTTCTCTTGTGATTGTGAGAGCCTTGATGCCGTCGATCGAGCCTTTTATCTGTGACAAGGAAAAAAGCATCCCCACCTGTGGGCGTCGGCCTTCAATTGGTTTTGTAACCCGATAACGCTGGTGGTCGACGGCATTCGGAATACAAACGGTATCTTGACAGCCAAGCTCCTTAGCGATTTCAAGCAGCCACTTCGAGATCACCACTTTGTGCAATGGTGCTCGCCAAGTCGCATCAATCATCTCTTTTGGCGCTTGCCAAGATTCATACCCTTGAATCAGAGGACCGAACAGTGTGCCATGCCGTGGCAAAGATCGCATCTCCATCCGGAATACGACCTACATCTGTATCCCGGACAAAACGCATGTTCACGCGAACATCGATAGATTGCCAGCTGACCGAAGGTTTTGCATACAACTCGATCATGGAGTTGATTGTTTTGCGGACCCGCCGATAGGCAGGCAATGATTCTTGCGGAGAATATCTCACTCGACTTGGATGAACCACCGTAACTTCGTGCCCTCTGGCGACTAGCCGGTTCGCATATTCATAGACGACCCGGAAACCTCCCATCGGCGTCCAAGGATAACAAGGCATCACAAAGGTGATTTTCATCCCTTGCACTCAGCCACTGTTTCGCTGGCTTGGACCACCGCGGCTCTTTCTTGTCGATGGCCTCCGGCCAATAATTCCTGGAAAACCCCCTGGATCGTATCCTTGTCGTTTTGGCCAGCCGCCAGGAACCAGAAAAGCCCTAGATACAGTCCGAAACACAAACCTAGGAGCAGAAAAGACACCACCATTCTTGCATGCAATGCTTGTATGAGAAACGCCGCGATGAACACTCCACCACTGAGCAGGATGGTCCGCCCAAGAGAGCCGGAAACGCAATCCCGAACAGCGAACGCCTTCAGCCTCCGGGCAAAGGCGAAGAGGAAAGTGCAATCCACCACCGTAATGAACAACTTCGCAAACGCGGCCCCATTAATACCCATTCGCCGCATGAGCAACCAACAGACGATGGCATAGGTGGGCAGGGCAATGACATCCAGAATCGCTTTCAGATCCGGGCGGCCCAGTGCCTGCACGGAAGTAAACGGAACCATCGCAAAGACATTAAGGAAGAAAGCTAGTGCGATGATCTGCATCACGACTGTACTTTGATTTGCAAACTGCGTACCCAACCAGAGATGGAGAATTCCCCTGGCAAAAAACACGAAGGTAGCGATCACCGGAGTCATCACCAAGAAAAGATATTTGAGGGAACGTGAGGTGGTGTCAGAAACGACGGCGCGGCTTCTGGCCCCATGGTAACTGAAATAGGGAAAGAGGGCCGGAGTAATGCTGGCAGGAAAAATGATGACCTTGGAAACCAAGTCGAATGGTGCTGAGTAAAAAGTGAGCGTGCCAACAGAAAGCACCGAGGCTATGAGGAACCGTTCCAGGTATCCGAAGATCGGGCCAGTAATGTTGGAGACCATGATCCAACCGCCGTAGACAGAGAGAGGCCCCAGGGCTTCCCGGGAGAAGCGCAGTGTAGTGCGAAGGCTGGGAATGACCCGGAAACAGAGAGCCAAATAGGTAATGGCCGTCGCGAGGCGGATGAAAACGAGGAGCGCTACTATTCCCACGACTCCAATTCCAAGCGGGATCGCCAGGGCCGCCGCGAGATAGAAGCAGATGCTTGCGGGCACCTTAACATAATTGACCAGGTCAAATCGCTGGGTCGCCTCCAGGACGCCACGAATGGCGTCGTTAGCTAGGATCACAGGCATCGAAGCCGCCAGGATGTACAGTGCGGTTCTCGCTTCTCCCACAAAAGAGAGGGGCATCTTGAAGAAGTGAGTCACAGACATAGGAACGAATGCGGCAATAAACAAGCCACCAGCGCATCCCAGTAGAAACAGAAGGCCAAGCGACGTCCACACCAGCTCCGGAACTTTGTTAATCTTGTCCGGGCTTAGATGTTCCGCCACGAACTTGACGGTCGCTCGGCTAAGGCCCAAGTCGAACACGCTGAAATAGCCAAGCACCATCCAGGCAACCGAGAGAATGCCGTATCCATCCGTGCCGAGCCCCCTGACGATATAAGGAATCGTCAGAATACCGACGAGCATGGGCAGAATCTGGCCAAGCAAGTTGAAGATACTATTCCGCGCAATAAGACCCTGGCGGTGTGGGCTTTCCATAGTCATAGGAATCTTTAGATGTTGCCCTTTCTTGGAGTGCCTTGGAGGGAAGAGGAGAGTGGCAGCGGTCGAAAGTTCGCTGTTTTATAGAGCCCGATCCGCCCTCGACGATCGAAAAATCGGCCAAGTCGCATCAACGAATTACAGCGTCTCACAAGATACTGATGGGGAATTCTGAAGATTATGATACTCGTCCTGCTAGCCATGAGGAACCAGCGCACACTGATGGCAATCGTCATGCATTCTTAACTGATTCAGAAACGCCAAGAAGATTTTGAGAAGGTCTGCAAATTCTTCGAAGACTAATTCACAATTGCATTCAAACCGCTTGGCGGCGCAGGACGCGTGATGCTTATGCCGGAATTGTAGGCTCCGACATCCCAGCCCCCGCTCGTCGGCCGTTGATTCCCGTCTTTATCTTTGCATAGCGGAACAAGAGGACCCGTGCAAAGGGAGGACAGATTCGTACCCGCACCAATCACCGGTGCACCAGACAACGGGTGTCCCATAGCATCGAGCTTCATGGCGGCCGCAGACATTAACTGTGCGCCGGCATCTTGCCCGGTTCCGGAGGGAAGTACACCTTGCCACCAGGAAAGCTTGGTTCCGTTTGTTCCGTGGTACCCGAATGTATTGTAGGATCCGCTGGCCGCTGCAACATCCTCATATACATTGCTCAGAATGCAACCCAAGACTGTTCCGCCGGGGCTTTGGCAGGGCGTCGTGTTCGTATCAGCGCCACTCCCGTAATTAATGACAACGTTTTGTCCCTGAATAACGTTGTTAATTGCCACTGGGCCGGTCGTCCCACTCTGCAAAGAGTTCTGGAGTGCCGTTCCTGCCGCATACGAGCCGCCAAGAACCGTATTATTGAATGCCTGGTTGTTTTGCGAGACCGAACTGCTCTTATTGCCAAGGCATATCTCCGTTGGAAAAGTCCGGTTCGGGGGTGAGATCATAACGTTGTTAAAAAGGACCGCATTACTAACGGCTTGCTCCAAGTAGATGTACGCGTTAACGTTATGGCCGGGGTCCCCATCAAACTGGTTATTGTAAATCCAGACGCCTGAGATGGTCCCTGCTGGCTGGCCGCCCCAAATGTGGATGCTGTCATGGTGGTAAGAATTGGCGGTGGTATCCCAGGCCGTCATCGACCCAAAGTGGTTGTCGCGAATAGTGATGTTTCCGTGGCTCCCAGATGCGACGCCGTAGGCAATGCCGTGATCGAAGTTGTAGAAATAATTGTTGTAAATGTTGTAGTTTTCTACGATTCCGCCAACGGCCCATCCGATATCATGAAAAGTGCAGCTATCAATTGTGACGTTTGTGCTGTTGGCGACATGGATCGCCTGCATGGCTGTCTGATCAATTTCGTTGCCTAACCCAGCGTGGACATAAATATTGTAAATTCCAAGATTTTTGTATTCGCAATTATTGCATCCGCTGCCTTCAATTCCATAGCTCGCACTCTGGTAGGTTAGCCCCGTCCCGTTGGCCGTGTTCTGGATAACTCCGTTGCATGTGCCGCTCGTTCCGCAGGGCGTTCCGCCATCAATCACAATGTAGCTTTGATTCGACACGTTGATGGCACCGCCCCCCCCTCCGGCCCAGTAGGGCGCCGTCAGGAGAGCCCCCGACTCAAATTTGATGGTGATGGGGTTTCCATTTGTGCCGTTCGCTTGGACCCTCAGCATTGTGGAACCTGGTGCTCCTGAGAAAGTGTCGCACAGATGCACTGTGGTTCCCGGGCCGATCTGGTTCGCTGCTGTGCCCCAGCTGCTAGAACTGTTAAACCACGCAACCGAACGCGCATCGGCGCAATCCGCGCCGTTGCCCACCCCAGCAGAGCTTTGCGCGACATATATATCGCTCGCATGGGCGGCGGGGGCGCCGGTCAGGAGCGACAAAATGACGAGAAAAAGTATAAGAGATAGCATTGAAAAGCGGGCGAATATAAAATATCTAGTTTGATGATTATCAATTATTGGTAAACAGCGCTGATTTCTGGCCATCCCCGCCGCTCCGTCAATGCCGGCCTACCCATGCGGTTGTATCGTAACAGGGCCGAAGTGGAGCAACACCTGTACTTTTGTCTAAGAGGAGTACAGGGAGTGTCCTGTACCAAGATCATCCTACAAACCCTCAGCAATCAGCATGTTACAGGAGGTTGCGATCGGGACCGGGAGCCTCATCGCGGTATACGCCTGGGTAGTTCTGCTGCAGGCACTCTGTATTGCCATTACGCCCCATGAGGGTTCGATTCTTGTCGAATGATTTCTTGAACGCCTGTACCCAATGCAGCCAGTCATACCCACCATGAAGCTTCGCTTGCAAGAATAGTTCATCGTCCCAGGAGTTGACCGGGATGCGAGGCAAGAAGTAACGATTTTGCAGGAGCGAGGCGCGGCCGAGGGTGGTGCAGACTCCGCTTTCAAATCCACAATTACTCAAGACATCTTCAAGATAGTGTATGAAGGCCGCGTCCTGCTCGGGAAATGCGAAAGGATAAGCAAAGGAATCTACCGTTGCGCCCAACTTGTCCTCGATAATTTCCTTTGAGTATCCGAGCTCGTACTCGATCTGTTCCGGCCCGAGTGAGCGCAAGTCCGGATGGGTAACCGTGTGCGAACCGAAGCGGATCCCCTCCTTGTACAGTTCGCGCACTTCTCGCCAGGTCAAATAGTCAGCGCCCTCAACGCGAAAGGACTCATTTTTGACACGATCGGTAGCGAGATAAATTGTGGCCCGGAATCCGCACTGCTTCAGCACGTCCATGGCTTCGGTGTAAAAATCGCGATAGCCATCATCGAAGGTAATGACCACCTTCTTCGAGAGAACCTCGCTATTCTCGAGGGCCGCGATCAATTCGGTCGTGTCCAGCGTCCGGTAACCCTCGTTGCGCAGCCAACGCATCTGCTGGGCGAACACCTCGGGTAGGGTGTTGATCTGGTAGTAGGGGTGTGATATGGCGAACAGATTGTCTGAAATGCTGTGATACATGAGGATCGGCACACAACTACTCTCATTCGGCCCGAACACCTTGACAAATGGGTGGCCCAAGTAAAGCGTAGCTAGTCGATCGAAACGTGGCACGGTGCGGAGGTTCTCAGTAGTAAGCGTTTCTGCTGCAGATAGATTTTCTTCGCTTAGCGATCAAGGAATGTTGAGGGTTGTTCCTCAGAGTGTAGAAATGAACCGATTCAGCGAGAAGCCCAGACGCGTGTTTCCGCAAATTCCATGACGCGATTAACTATTTCCTCTTGCTGCTCACGGGTCATTTGCGGAAACATCGGCAAGGATACAATTTCTGCGGCAACCCGTTCGGTAACCGGGAAATCTCCCTTTCTGTAAGAAAGGCAAGCGTAAGCCCTCTGTAGATGAAGCGGAATCGGATAATGGATGCCAGTGCCAATCCCGGCTTCGGAAAGGTGGGCTTGCAGTCCTTCGCGATCCTGCACGCGGACGACATACAAGTGGAATACGCCCCTTGTCCATGGCGCTTCGACCGGCAGTACCACCAATTCGTCGGCATCCGCGAAAAGCTCGTGGTACCGATGAGCGAGCGCACGCCGCGCCTCATTCCACATGGCAAGGTGCCGTAGCTTCACGGACAGCCAGCCGGCTTGGATGGAATCGAGCCGCCCGTTGTAGCCTTCGACATCGTGATAATACCTTTTCGCCTGGCCGTGGTCGCGAATTACCTTCATCCGCTGCGCCATGGCTTCGTCGTTTGTGGTGACTGCGCCAGCTTCGCCGCAAGCGCCAAGATTCTTGCCTGGGTAGAAGCTGAAAGCGGCGGCGTGACCCATTGACCCTGCCCGTTTCCAGACATTATCGTTCTTCGAAAAATATTCCGCTCCGTGAGCCTGGCAGGCATCTTCGATCACGATCAAGTCATACTTCTTGGCCAGTTCCTGGATGGAATCCATATCAGCCGTCTGGCCATAGAGATGAACAGGCACAATGGCTGTGACTCGGCGTTTCGACTTTCGCTCAATCAACTCTCCTGAACTCGCGTCGAAATCACATTGCCCCTCAAGGTATTCGCGCAGCTTTCCTGGATCCATCGTGTAGGTCTCTTCGTTGATGTCCACGAATGCGATGGTGGCCCCGGTCTGAGAGATCGCTTCGGTTGTGGCGATAAATGTATGGGGGACAGTGACAACAACTTCCCCAGGCCCAATTCCGGCTGCTAGAAAAGCAAAGCGCAAAGCGTCGGTACCGCTATTGACCCCGACGCAATACTTCGTGTGGCAGAAGGCGGCGAATTCACGCTCGAATTCCTCTACCATTGGTCCGCCAATGAAGCCGGCGGTGCTGAAAGCCTTCTTCACCACCGCAAGAAGCTCTGCTTCAAGCTCCTGGTGCGGAGTCACTAAATCGAGAAATGGAATTTTCGTGGGATTGGTCATGGTCTTACTTTTCTCCTCTGCGATAAAGCGCAGAAACTTGGCGGGGTTCCCGGCGACGATTCCATTCGCCGGTACATCTTTTGTCACCACGCTGCCCGCTCCGACGATGGCGTTTTCGCCGATGGTGACGTTCGACAGGATCGTGGAGCCGGATCCGATGGATGCTCCCCTCCGAATCACGGTCTTTTCCACCTTCCAGTCCGCTTCCGTCTGCATCCCGCCCTCTGCCGTTGTGGCGCGCGGATACGAATCATTGATGAAGGTCACACTATGCCCAATGAAGACGTTATCTTGGATTTCTACGCCTTCACAGATGAAGGTGTGACTGGAAATCTTGCAGCGTTTGCCGACACTGGCATTCTTCTGGATTTCGACGAAGGCCCCAATCTTG
>QHZC01000251.1:5422-12073 GCA_003224515.1 Acidobacteriota bacterium | reverse complement strand
CACACCGTGCTCGTGCAGGTGCCTTGCCCTTCGCGCTTCCGATACAACACTAAGACTTACCAGGACTTGGCTACTTCGGTCCTCTTCTCGAAGCGCCTTGGAAATACGATAGCCCGAAACAAAATGGCGGAGGCAAGACCAGCGGGTACGGCGAGCCAGAGGGGCCCAGGGTTGATATCTCTTGTGAAAGAATGTCTCACGAAATCGTAGGCCATAGTCTTGGCGGCCACATATTTGGCCACAGAATAGGCCGCAGAGTAAGTCATCCCCAGAGCAGCACCGCCGATGGCGAACGCGGACCAGGCACGGATTCCGTGGCGACGAAAAAACAGCCAAGCAGGAAGTCCGAGCAATAGCTCAAGGACAAAGGCCACGGGCAAGGCGTAGAGGGAAAAAAGCACAATCAAACCGAGGAAATCAGTCAATGAGACTGGCGAATCGCCGGGAGAAACAAGGGCAGCCACAGAAAGGCCGACCGGAATTATTAACGGCGCAATCAGGAACGCCATTATCGTTCTGAAGCGAGTCATGTTGGTCCGCAATGAAATGATAACTCCGGATAACGGAACTAATCAGGAGTTGGCAGCTTGGGGACGCTCTCACTAACTAAAGGCCGTTTCTCCATCAGGAAGCAGGCAAGCCCTTTTGGGTCGGGAAGCTTCGCCTTGGCACCGAAAGCCGTAGGATGAAATGACCCCTCACGAGCCATCCAACTGAGACAGTCTCTCGTCTCTTCTGGTGATGCTTGATGTATCTCGAAGTTCCAACGGGTCTTGTCGAACTCGTCGTATCGCATGAGGTCAGCGTGGTGGATGTATTCGACGAGGATGTACTTCTCTTTACGAGGCTGCGACCAACGGTCCACGCGAACCATCTATATCTCAGCCAGGTCCGCAAATGAGGCCGGTTCGATTAGCCTTGTGTCAGTCTTGCCTCCCTGAGTTGCAACTACCACGCCCTCAGCCGAGACGAACTCATTCTTTGGGGCATCTGCATTGGAAGCCTTCCTGGGAGTGTTAAGACTCCCTGGTTTGGTCTAATGGAGGGCTCGGAGATTCCTGAAGAGAAAACCGCCGAGCCTTCCACCGTTCGAGATCCTACATCCAATTCAACCAACCACAGACGCAGGAATACCGCGTCGAAATGTATCCCGGCGTGATCTGCTCCGCGGTTCACGCTGCAACCCGGTACGCTTTCGCGATCACCACCCTACATCCCGGATCTAATTTGAAGACTCTTGCTTATGAAGAAGGGAAAAAACGAGGCTCGTTACAACAAAGTTGGTGGACGTGAGGGGATTCGAACCCCTGACCCCCTGCTTGCAAAGCAGGTGCTCTCCCAGCTGAGCTACACGCCCACAGTAGGAGTCACTCTGATTCTAAAGCATTTACCGCCGTTCCGAAATCCATTCCTTCGCATTTTCGTTGTCTGGAGTGAACCCCTGGAATGAGACATTTCTGTATTGCACACTTTGCGGGAAAGGAGCCGCAAATGGATCGAAAAAAGGGTCAGCGATACAGCAAGGAATTTCGGCAGCAGTCAGTTGAACGAATGAACGCATGCGACAACATCAGCAGGCTTTCGCGGGAGCTCGGTGTTGCTCGCCATCTGCTTTACAACTGGCGCGACAGGGTGGAGCATGCGCATCTTCTTTCCGAGCGTCCCCGCGAATTCATCTTGCGTAGACAAATTCTTTCTCTCAAACGAGTATTGGCCAACAAGACGATGGAAGTGGATTTTTTCAGAGGTGCCTTGCAAAGAATATGGCTCGACGTCGACAGAGATGTTTCTCTGGCGGCGAGGTATCTACGACGAAATAAGATCGAGGATATCGTTGCAAGGCAGTTTGAATGTCGAGCAAATGTGCCAATTGGCCCAGGTGAGTCGGTCGGGATTCTATCGTTACCTGGGGAATGGATGGCCTGTTGAGGAAGAGGTGAACCTGCGGTCGGCCATTCAGGATGTTGTCTTGGAGCACCGCTGGAGGTACGGGTACAGGAGGGTGACAGCGGAATTACGGCAATGCGGAATGATCGTAAATCACAAGCGGGTGGCGCGAATTATGCGCGAAGACAATCTGTTGACCGTTCGACGGGAGCCCTTTCTTATTCCGAGGATCATTTCCCGATCATATAGAGCTGCCACAGTTCTTTTCCGCTGACACTGAGGAAGGGTAACAAAGCAAGCTTGCCCGTCTTGCCGATGCTCCTTTCCAGGAATTTCATCTCCTGGAAAAGCGCGCGCGTATCATCGTCTGGCTCGGCATCGAATCCTGCTTCACGCATCATCAAAATGCCCTTGGCGCGCAAGGACAGTTCGAGGTGAATTCGCAGATAGCAGAGAAGATCCATGACCACTTCGCCGCTAAATTTTTCTCTCAGGGACTTAAGGTACTTTCCAACTCTCGACTCCGACAGCCTGCCCGAATTCATCAGTTCCAGCAGTTCAGTATCGGCGTCGAATCCGACCTCCAGCCAATTCTGGAGTGATTGCTCGCTCCTCTCGAAGACTACAAAGATTAGAAGCGGAAAAACCAACAGGGTGACGAGCATCGAGAAGAGCGGTGAAAAAAACAGGTGATTGAATAAGGAATGGAGTACTACCGCCGTAAGTAGTCCGGGCACGAAAATCAAGATTTGCTTTGGCGATTTGAACTCTGCGAGAAGCTGAGAGACGATTCCAAAAATAGCGGTGGTTCCTCCGTGCATGACCGCGGTCCCCAAGCCCCGGATGACCCAGACGACGAGGTGCGTATCCGGGATGGATCGCAGATAGTAGGCGTTCTCAAGCAGCGCAAAACGAGCGTATGAACCAGATGAGAACGAGGGCTTTGGCTGACTCCTCAACCAAAGGAGAGACGTATCGCGAATAAGTCGTGAAATCAATTGGCAGGCGTGACAACAGCACGCCGTTGGCCGTGTAGCTCGCTGCCGCTGCCGCTCCACCGAGCACGATTGTGAAGAGCACCCAGCGCAGCCTGACAAGCTTGTAGCTGTCGAGATAGATCAGCACGCCCAGGAAGATCAGAACCGGGAGGAACCCTGCCAGTAGTCGCGGCAACAGCTCGGTCATCCCATGTATCCCCAACTGTGAATGAGCTCCGGCAAAGGCGGCCGAGGGCGCGGAGTCAGCGGGCGCATCAATTCATGATCTTCAAGGAGATCATGGCTTCGTCATGTTTTGTTAGATTGTTTCCGAAGGCCACAGCGTATCCACCCGAGAGGGTCATGTCCAGTCTCGAAAGCAGATTAAACCGCAGATCCACCTGGGTACCGGCGTTTCGAACAGTTCTGCGAACGATTGCATCGTCCATGTTGGTGATGAGGCCGCTAGCAAACAGGGCGGGCCGCGCCCAGCTCAGGTAAAAGCCGGGCCTGCCCACACGACGGAAGCGAACGGGAGGAAGGTTCCACTCGAGAACGCTCTTCGCATAGTTTTTCCCACCGATTTCGTTCAGTGCCACTCCCGGAAAGCTGTAGTATTCGCGGTATCTTTTTTCAGGACCGTGGTCCACCCAGTTATTTCCATATCCGCCAAAGTAGAAGTTGGCGTAAGGAGACAGCCGATCTCCGAAAGCCGTCCCTCCCGAACTCCTCAGCCAAATGGAAGTGTGGCGCAGGGGGAGTGCGAAGCCCCAGTCGTAGTCGGCCCAGATCCTTGGTATAGCTGTCCCGTTTACATAATTGTTTTCAGCTGCGAACTGCCATGCCTCGCCCTTTTCATCGTCCACGTGTCCCAGTGAGGAGCGCAGATTTGTGTACCTGAGTTTTGCCCTGACTGTGAAGAGCTTATCGAAAGTCGCAACCACGTTCTGGTAATCGGGCAGGCGATCCAGATTCCCGTAAAATTTGCCATCGAGGCTAAGCGTCAATTTTCTCGGCTGATCATAGAGAAGCAACTTGTCGTAGCCGAGGCCAAAGACGTAACCCCTGCGGCTGGTCTTCGTCGGACCGAACAGATCATAGAAGTCTGCGGCGTTATATGCGGCGCTGGCTCTCCAGTCATAGCGGCGGTATTCGAGTTGCGCGTGCATGCGCTCATCCGACGGAAGGCCATGATCGGGCGAATACGATGCCGTGAGGTCGATGCGGTTCAGAGAGAGAGAATCGGAGAAATTCATACGATATCCGTACGCCACCGAATCCTTGTAGCTCTGCACGACCGGATAGAACGACTCCGGCCGTAGGTTCCCCCACAAACCATACTTGTCTTTGTCGACGATCATGGACTCCAGCGGCACGTTTGCCGGCGAACCGACATTCCATTTCTTCAGCTCGGGGTATTTTTCGATGATTCGCGCTCCCAGGAACGTAATCGCGCCAAGGTCCTCGGTGGGCTTGGCCTCGATCATCGTGGGAACAAAACCGTCGCCGGTATAGCGGAACACGATGAGCTTGCCATCCTCTAAGGGAATCGGGCGGAAAAAACCGGTTTCGCTGTTGCTGAGCGCCTCGAGCTTACCGGTCTCGATCTCATAGCGGTAGATGTCTGAGACACCGGTGTAATAGGAACTGCCGTAAACGTACTTTCCGTCGGGTGAAAAGACAAAATCGAGCGGGAGCGAATCCCCGAAGTCGAAGTGTGCGATTGGCGCGACTCTTCCCGCGAGCAGGTCCTCGGTCCGGAAAATCTGGAGCGAGTGTTTTCCGTTGATTTCCGCTACGGATGTGGAAAGCAAGCGGCCATCAGGTGAGACATCCACATCGTAGGGTACTTCCCCGTAATCCCAGGAATGAATCTGGTTCCAACTGCTGTACGGAGGCGGAACGCGCACGAGGGTTGCGATGCCATTGAAGTGGCGGACTCCCCAAATCGACCCGTCCTCCTGGTCGAATGCTAAGTCGCCAATGCGAGCATCCTTCATGAGCGTGCGGGATTTGTGTGTGGCGGGATTCAGAGACCGCAAGTCGCGGTACGCATTGTTGTCGGTCGTGTAGAAGATGATCTTTTTCTGAGGGTCAAAGGTCAGCGAGGCTACGGTGTAGATGACCGGACCTTTCACGTCCAGGAGTTTCTCAACTGAACCGTCCCGCATCGAGATAGCACCCACGTGAGCCACCACGCCCGGATAATTGAAAGCCGCATAGATCTTCTGCGAGCTTGGGTCGTAATAAGCTCGAGACACAGACCCAAGAGCGCGCTGCGAAATGTCATGGTAAGGGGTGACCGGATACTTGCGGATGGCCTCGAGATTTTTCTGCTGGAACTCCTTCTCCGATTTGATCCAGTCTTGCCAGGCGTCTTCGAGTTTCTGGCCGAAGACATGCCGGAATTGAGATGCGTAGTAGCCTTTGCTTCCGTCACTTCGGGAAACCCACTCGATCAGCTTTTCCGGGGAGTGCCGGTTGGCGATATAAGACATAAAGCGCGTACCGTAGAGATAGGAATTCACCTCCACTTGGAAGTCGATTTTCGTCCCTTCGGAAACGAGTCCCAGTGGACTGTAAAAGCGGCTTCCATCCAAGACCATGGACCGGAAGACCATCTCGTCATAGGCGCCCTGAGCGCGGCCTAGGCCCCCGGACATCCAAGTCTCTATGAACACCGCGATCCCTTCGCGGTCGAGGTCAGGAAGTAGTAGAGAACCGACTCGGGGTCCTCGGCGACCGGGGTTACTTTGCCGCCGAACAAGGCGCGAAAGAAGCGGTCACGTCGCGCAGCTTTATCCACCGTGACGATATGCACCAACTCGTGGTTCATGATGAAGTTCAGCCGTTCGTTAGGCGTAATGGTCTCGAAGGCGGAGTCAAGTGGAGATGTCCCGACCAGCAGAACATCGTGCGGGATGGCCGTCGCGCTCGCGTTGCCTGCGTCAGAGAAGTCGTTCAGGAGAACGGCGACTCTTTGCGAAGGGACGTAGCCAAAGAGCCAGCGTTGGAAGCGCATGGAGTTTTCAAAGCAACGACCTGCGTAGGGGGCGAGGTAGGCCTGTGACGGGTTACGGTAGAGGAGGCGAAGGTCCTCGGTTTCGATCTCCGAGAGACCTTGCGCTCGCGCAGGAGCGGCGGCAATCAGGAGTGCGACCGGGACCGCCCAGGTTGCCAGACGCATTCTTCGGTTCCCACAATAACGCAACGACCAGGTTGCCCATTCAAGGCTCAGAGGGGACCCTGGCCGTTGCAAGTTATCATTATTATCAAGAAAAGTGTGGTACGCAGATCCACGACCCTGAAAGCCAAACCGCCCTATTCATGCGCGAGAGCATCGCGAAGGGCAGCATTCTTTAGCGCGTCGCTGAAGGCAGAATTCGCAAGTGCGTCGCGAACAGCGGAGTTCGCCATTGCGTCGCGGACGGCGGAATTCGCCATTGCGTCGCGAACGGCGGAGTTCGCCATTGCGTCCCGGACGGCGGAGTTCGCCATTGCATCGCGAACGGCGGAGTTCGCCATTGCATCGCGAACGGCGGAATTCGCCATTGCATCGCGGACGGCGGAGTTCGCCATTGCGTCCCGGACGGCGGAGTTCGCTAGTGCATCGCGGACAGCGGCATTCCTGAGCGCATCGCGGACGGCGTCATTCGCTAGTGCACTGCGAAACGCCGCATTTGTGAAGAGCTTGCGGGCAGCGGGGTCCTTCGAAAGATGATCGAATTCGGCCGTCTGGGTCCACCGCGTTATATCGGTTTCCTCGACCTTCACGTCAGCTTTACCG
>QHZC01000251.1:0-5299 GCA_003224515.1 Acidobacteriota bacterium | reverse complement strand
CGGACGGCGGAGTTCGCTAGTGCATCGCGGACAGCGGCATTCCTGAGCGCATCGCGGACGGCGTCATTCGCTAGTGCACTGCGAAACGCCGCATTTGTGAAGAGCTTGCGGGCAGCGGGGTCCTTCGAAAGATGATCGAATTCGGCCGTCTGGGTCCACCGCGTTATATCGGTTTCCTCGACCTTCACGTCAGCTTTACCGATCTGCTCGGCCCGATACCGCGCGGCCGGAGCAATCGTGCCCGTCACCTGTTTACCAGAAGGCGGGTAGAAGAAGCTGAAGTAGACGGCTGCGGCCATTGCAACCAACACAATACTCCCGAGGATGATGTTCCTTTTGACCTTCCGGTTATCGCGAATCTCCATATTTCCTCCAGTTCAGCTGAGTTCCTGGTGGCCCGATTACTTCAAATACAAACCCGAGAGCAAAAAGTTGGAAATTTTTATTTCCCGGATCCTGCTCGCGCTGCTCCCCCGAGCGTCCCCTGATGAACAAGCTTGCCTCCGACATAAAAGCTGAGGTTCAGGAGGAGCTGGGCATGCTTCTTGCTTGCTAGGACGACAGTCGACCGCTGCTTACCCTCACTCTGGAACGATATAGTACCCTCTTTGACCTGAAACGAGCGAATAGCACCTAGCTGCTGGTTGAAACTCATAAGGCCCGCCTGGCTGCCGTCAAACCCTACCTCAACCTCGACCGCTTGCTGGCCATATAAATCGAAGACCATCATCGAGTTAGAACCGGAACGGCTTAGCTCGACAGAACCTCGAAGGACGGGAAAGTCCAGGTTCATGTGCTCCACGGCAACATAACGCTGGGCATTTTCCCGAACGGCCAGAGTGCCGTAGATGTCCGACTTTTCTGGTGGAGACAGGTTCTTGAGAGCGACCCCTGTAAGAACTGCACCTAGGAGCAAGCCGGCTGCCAGAGTGTATCCGTAACGAATGAAAGGAATTCTTAGCCGCCAGGGACTACTGTTCTGTGCAACAATTTCCAAGGCAGGGCGCCGCGGCGGGAGAGCCGTCAATATGCTTGTGTGCAAGTCGGCCGGAGTTTCGACCTCTTCGACCTGGTTTAAAACATTGTTCAGCTTCGCTAGTGCGGCCCGTAGTTTTTGCGCTTCGTGATCGGAGGCTAGATACTCCTGAAGAGCGGCCAGTTCCTTGTCACTTGCCTCTCCATCTATTTCGGCGTGTATCAGCTCCAAGTACTTCACCCGCGACTCGCTCAAAGGACCCCCTTCCCGGAGAGGATTTCCCTTAAAAGAGCCCTAGCGGTGAACAGCCTTGACTTAACTGTCTTTTCGGGTATTTCAAGGATCTCGCCCATCTGCTGGTAGCTGCGGTGATTGAAATGTCTCAGCACAATGACCACCCTGTGCTCGAACTCCAAGGACATTAGAGCTGCCTGAACGACCTCACCAAGCTCTTTTCTGCTCAGGAGGTTTTCGGGCGTATTCCGTACCTCAATCCTGGCATCTTCAGCAGCATCGAACCGCCTTCTGCTTTTGGAGAGATTAATCGACTCGTTGAGGGCGATTCTGTAAATCCAGCTGAAAAAGCGGTGCTTCGCATTAAAGTGTTCGAGGTTTTGAAACGCTTTGAGAAAGACGTTCTGAGTAACATCCCTTGCATCCTCGTAATCGCGAAGGATCCGGTAGGCTGCGTTAAAGATTGGCTTTTCATACCGGAGGAGCAGCCTCTCAAAGGAGTCTCGGCTACCTTGCCGGGACTCAGAGACGAGCCTCAAATCCTCGTTGTCATCCATAAATACAACGCACCAGAAGAAAAGTTGATGGGGACAGTATGTTGCACGCATTCTACCACCCTACGACCCTAACAATTACCCGGGTACTCGGGGCAAGTCCACAAGCTCTGGCCAAGAGTCAGGGGTTGGGCGGCGGCCGCGAAACTTAAGACAACCACTCAGAAACCTGCGCATTCGGCAGTACTCCGTCAGTCCTGTGGTAGGATTCAACGGGAGTTTCAAAGAGCAAGCTGGGTGGACGGAACCATCCACTTCTCTCAGGTGGTGGCGGTGTGGGCATGGGCTATGAGCAGATCCGCATCGTCTTAAGGAACGACCTCTCCGAAATCGCGAAGTTGCACGGCGAACTGGAAAACTTCGGAGAGAAATGCAGTCTTTCGTCTAAGACCCTTTTCGAGCTCAATCTGATTCTGGAGGAGGTCCTTGCAAACGTTATCTCCTACGCATACGGGGATAACCAGCGGCACGAGATCGTGGTGCGTGCTGACCTAACAGACGGTGAGCTGGTCATCGAGGTTGAAGATGATGGCCGTCCCTTCAATCCGCTGCAAATTCCCCCACCGGACCTGGATCGACCGCTCGAGCAGAGGAGTGTCGGGGGACTGGGCCTACACCTGGTTCGAGAGCTCACCAGCAGCATCGAATACACCAGAAGAGAAGAGAAAAACCATCTGGTAATGAGAAAAAAGACCGAGAAGAGCAAGCCGAGACAGCGTTGGATGTAACCGCTAAGAATGGCTCGTGCCGGGCCGACACCGTCCCGGAGGTAATTGAAAAAGAGTTTGGCTCCGCGGAGGCTCGGAAGTCTTCTTTTTTGACAAGGCAGCACTCGAGATCTGCGGCGCAATCGGGCCGCAGAGTATCGGCAACCAAGACTTAGGCATTTCGATATCGTAATTGACAGGGGAAATTCGAATGGAGATCAAAGAGGAGAAGCGTGGCAAGGTCAAGATCGTTGGGCTACGAGGAAGACTCGACGCAAACTCCTCTCAAAGGGTCGAAAAGCAGCTTCTGGCTCTCATCAATGAGGGCGAAGACCGGCTCGTGCTTGATTTCTCAGAGCTGACCTATATGAGCAGTCTCGGTTTACGCGTATTGATGATGGTGGCTAAAAATATAAAGAAGGTCAATGGCAAACTCGCGCTCGCCGGTTTAAATGACCACATCTACGAGATCTTTAAGATCGCCCAGTTTACAAGCATATTTTCTATCTACCCCAGCTGTAATGAAGCGGTCACCCACTGCGTAGATTGAAAAAAATCGAGGACAGTGCCAGCCATCAAAGATAAGTCAACTTTCGCGCACGGGACGGGGATTTCTGAATATTACGACTCACGCATGGAGGGCGTGTTTTGCCTTTCAAAGATTGACAGTTTCGGTACTGCAGGGGGAGAATTACTGCCCGAAGCCTCAGGAATGCTGACACGGACTCTTTGTCGTAGTAGGCCCTACCGAAAACCTTAGGTAGTTCAGCCCCGGTGCGCGCGCGCATGTCCGCAGGGGAGGCTCAATTCATCGCAAGGGTCGAACTTCTGTGCGTCAGTCCACCGAGTCAAAAAAACCAACCACCACGCCTGTGGAACGGCGAAGGTGGGGTTGCCCATAAAGGAGGAACGAAATGTCGCGAACATTTAACAAGACCGCCATGCTTCGGCGAATTGAAAAGCTTTTCGCTAACGTGCGTTCTTCAGCGAGCACGAAACCACAACCTCCACCCGGAGTCGACCGGCGGGACTTTCTGCGCATGGGCGCCCTCGCCGGTACCGCAGCAGCCTCCTTCGGGAGTCTGGCCGCAGCTGCTCCTGCCGCCGCTGCTCTTGACCAAGCCCAGGCCTCTGCCATTGCTTCGGCTCCAAGCAACCTGAACGAGGTCACCATCCTTGAACTGCAGGCGCAGATGACAGCCGGTCATCTCACCGCGGCTGACTTACTGAATTATTACCTGAAACGAATCAAGGTGCTGGATCAGAACCAGGACGAGGATGGCCCACGAGTGAACTCCATCTTGGAGCTCAATCCCGACGCGCACGCGATCGCGCTGCAGCGCGACGGCGAACGCCGGAAAGGGCAGGTGAGAGGTCCGCTGCACGGAATCCCGATCTTGCTCAAAGACAACATCGATACTGCCGACAAAATGCAAACCGCCGCCGGTTCATTGGCGTTGGTGGGCATGCCAGCGCAGCAGGACTCGACGGTTGCGGCCAAGCTGCGGGCAGGTGGCGCGGTCATCATGGGCAAGACTAACCTCAGCGAGTGGGCTTACTTCCGCGGCTCCCCGGCTACCAGTGGCTGGTCAGGCCGTGGTGGGCAATGTAACAACCCTTACATCATTAACACAAATCCTTGTAGCTCCAGTTCGGGTTCGGCCGCTGCCGTGTCGGCGAATGTCACCGCCGGATCGGTCGGGACCGAAACCGATGGTTCGATCGTCTGCCCGGCGAACCACAATGGCGTTGTCGGTATCAAGACGACGCTGGGGCTGACCAGCCGCGCCGGTGTTGTGCCGATCTCTCACGACCAAGACGTTGTCGGCCCGCACGGCCGCACGGTCTCCGACGCGGCCGTCGTGCTTGGAGTTATTTCGAGCCAGACTCCGGATCCTCGGGATCCCGCAACGTTTGCCAATCGCGAAAAGGTGTTTAGCGATTACACCCAGTTTCTGGATCCTGATGGTCTCCACGGGGCTCGCATAGGAGTCATGCGCAACGGCGTGACTGGTGGGAGTGCGAAAACCGACGCCATCTACGACGCCGCGATCCAAGCCCTGAGCGATGGTGGCGCAATCATTGTGGACCCCGCTGACATTCCTACGATCACGGATATCATCGCGGCCGTCTCGGAATTCACCGTGTTGATCTATGACTTCTTGCGTGACCTCAACGCTTACTTAGCCACGCGAGTTGGCATTCCTATCAAGACGCTCGCCGATGCCATTGCTTTCAACGAGGCACACGCGGATGTAGAACTGAAATATTTTGGTCAGGAAATCTTCCTACTGGCTGCGTCGGCCCCGTTCACCCAAGCGGATTACCAGGCCGCACTGGCGAACGAGCGAATGATCGGGGGACCGCAGGGGATCGACGCTGCTCTCCAACAGTTTGGTGTCGATGCACTTGTCTCGCCCACAGCTTGGCCGGCGTGGACGACCGACCTGATCAACGGCGATCACTTTCTCGCTGAAGGCAGTTCGTCGCCGGCAGCGATCGCGGGCTACCCGGCGATCAACGTTCCGATGGGGAATTCGTTCGGCCTTCCCGTGGGTATCACCTTCACGGGGACAGCCTTCAGCGAGCCGACGCTCATCAAGTTCGCTTCCGGGTTCGAGCACGTGATCCAGGCGCGCATTGTGCCACAGTTCTTGCCCACGCTGCCCACAAGTGCGCCCACGCACGACCGCAAATCAGCTGCTTCACCGAAAATTGGCGCAACAGTTAACGCAACCACTGCGATCCGTCCACGTATGATTTGACATGGCATGGGCGTCCCGGGAATCCAGCTTCCGGTACGCCCACTGCCCGCGGCCGTGAACGGG
>QHZC01000250.1:11123-13807 GCA_003224515.1 Acidobacteriota bacterium | reverse complement strand
ATGCTGCGGGGCTCTTTTTGCAGTGAGCACCGAGGCTTCCGGGTTCTCGGTCATGGGTAAACAACACTGTCGGCGCATAGAACAGACCTAACCTATCGCGTCATTCCCACGGAACAGGGTAAATCCACATCGCTCCCCGCAAGGGGAAAGTGCCTCGCAAGATGCACCGATGGTGGTGCGGATAACAGATGAGGGAGAAAGCGAATGCCGTTCTGTAATGGAGTGGATATCGGTTGCGTCAGCATCATCGACAACATCACCGGACGCGAAAGCGGGCTGACTTCCCTTTATGGTGCTTCACACGAGAGAACTTGACCAATCGGCTCATGAGTTCTGGTTCCCTTCGTAGATCTGCGAGAAAAGAGGGATATGAAAATCCCAGGAGACCAGCGGCGCCAGGCCCACGATGCGCAGATCGGTGCGTTTGAACAGACGAACGATCTTTTGCGAAACTCCGGAGGGCTATCCTCACTTAAACCGATGAGCTAAGGTCGGGATGTTGCTCGAAGAGTGTCCTCGCCTGTTCGTCCAGAAAATCTGCGTACTCACCAACACTGAACACGAATAGAGATAAAAATAGCTCTTGATCGCGTCCGGGCACTTTGGAGGACCAGAGGAAACGGCTCGCTCAGTAGTTTGTCGACGATCGTGGTCGTTATCGTTGTTGTAGTCGATGACAGTCATCACTATCGTGGTCGTCGTCACCGTGGTCATCATCGTCGGCATGGGCAGCGGCACGACCATGGGCATCGTCATGGCACTGCTGTTCTCGGGCAGTCTCTATGTCATCTTCAGGGCAACTTAGCGATTGTCTCCATCGGTAGGAAGAGACGACTTGGTTTGGCAGGAATTTCCATGAATCCGTACTTTTTGTAAAAGGCAACGGCGTTCGCATCTTTGGCGTCAACCATGACCGTCCATGACGCAACATGCTTGGAGTTTGCCAAGCTACGCTTCAGAGCATCCGCAAGCAAAATCTCGCCGATTCCCTGCCCGCGGAACGCACTACTTCTAGCGAGCCGTCCAACTAGGGTTGCTGGTACCTCGGGCATTCGAGTCAGCTTTCGCCCAATTTCCTCTGGAATTTTGTCAAGCCGCACCGAGTAGGCAGACAGCGTGTAATAGCCTGCGATGGTCTTTCCATCAGGCGTAAGGACATAGACAGCAGCGAGTCTTTTCTTCATA
Organism: Acidobacteriota bacterium; assembly: GCA_003224515.1. Lineage (GTDB taxonomy): Bacteria > Acidobacteriota > Terriglobia > Acidiferrales > UBA7541 > Acidiferrum. Next base: position 12,622 of record QHZC01000250.1, on the reverse strand, counting down.
TCCTGACTCGCCTGCATTTGAAGATATTTGTCCAGCAGGAGAACACCACAGGAAAAAGCCGCTCGGTGGTGACTAGCTCTGAGCGGCTCGAAGTACAATTTTGGTTTTGGTGGCTGTTCTTCCAAATTAGAGCCCCATCTGCTTGTGTCGGGCGGCTGCCGCCTTCAGTGCTTCATTTGGCTGAGGCGGATTGAGCAGAGCCTTAACAAAGACTTCCCGAGCTTCATCGCGCAGAAATAGGGATTCAAACTCCCTAATCGTCTCGGCAGCGGCTGCCTGGATATTGGAAACAACGAAGTCAGTGACAGACGTGCCGCGCAATTCGGCAGCCCGTTCGATTAGACGTTTTTGTGCTGAGGTGGTTCTTACCTCCAGACGTTCCGCCCTCTGTACTAATGCCATGGTTGCCTCCATTCGTAAAACTGAGTGTACGGCATTCTGCCGGTACTGTCAAGAGAAATTCGGCAAATTGCCGTACACTGTAAACGATTGATTATAATATTTTTACAGGACAACTTGCCGCTGACCGTCAAGCAGTTGGTCAAGCACTACAAAGATAACGAATTACCCTGCAAAGCTCACTCCACGCGCCGAACTGTGGAGACAACTCTCAATGTCTGGGTCGTTCCCAAATGGGGCGAACATAGACTCTCGGATGTCCGAACCGTTGAAGTTGAAAGCTGGCTACATGGACTTTCGCTAGCGAACGCAACAAGGGCTAAGGTCAGAAACGTCATGCACGGCATCTTCGCCCACGCTGGTCGTCACGAATGGCTCTGAACAAGAATCCCATCAGCCTCGTGCGGCAGAGCGCGAAGCGGGAGAAAACGCCTGACGTTTTGGATGCCGAAGAACTAAGAAGACTTCTGGTTGAACTTCAGAACCCCGCCCGCGCGCTGGTCTTCCTGACCGCCGCCACCGGATTGAGAGTATCTGAAGCTCTGGGCTTGAAGTGGTCTGATGTTGAATTCGGCAGTGGAGCCATCAACTTGAGTCGCGCCGTGGTTCGTCAGCATGTTGGCGAAATGACGACGGAAGCATCTCAGAAGCCGGTTCCGATGCATGGCGAACTGGCTACTGCCCTCCTCGAATGGAGCGGGCAGACGCCCTACAGCCAGCTGGGAGACTGGGTATTCGCCAGCCCAAAGATGAACGGCAAACAACCCTACTGGCCGGAAACACTGCTGAAGTGCTACGTGCAGCCCATCGCCAAACGCCTGAGGATCACGAAGAAGATAGGCTGGCACACCTTCCGCAGAACCTTGGCAGCGCTTCTCACCAGCAGCGATGAGAACGCGAAAACCACTCAGGAGCTAATGCGGCACGCGAACGCGGGAATCACAGTGAACCTGTACGCACAGGCTCTAACGCCCGCGAAACGTGCAGCACATCTGAAGGTGGTTGAGATGATCCGGCCAGCGGCAGTACCTGCTTCTGTTCCTTTGTGTTCCCACGCCGAGAAAGGAGAGTCTGTAAGTGCTTGATTGAATGGAGCGGCC
>QHZC01000250.1:2287-10958 GCA_003224515.1 Acidobacteriota bacterium | reverse complement strand
GGCTTTATCCTTGTCCGTGTAAACGCGGCCGAACTTTTCCCCGTCGGCATAGTAAACACTCACGAGAAAATGATGATGTTTGCGGCGACGATCTTTGCCGAAAGAAGTCCTGCCTCGAGTAGAGCTTTTCTTCGTCACACCTTTTGTCACGTTGGCCATCCTATCTAAAGAGGATACTTAAAACACTATCTCAGGGGAGCAAGCGCCGCACAAGTACCAGAGAAGATTGTAACACGCGTTCCACTACAGCAGAAAAAGGCTAGGACGGGAACCAAGAACGTCGCGGAGAGACGGCAAAACCAGGCGCGTGTTTCTCATTTTTGCAGAACATTCATATAGCTGCCGGTGTTAGGCGGTGCTTCCAGCCCCGGGAATGATGGAAGCACTAGGCCAAATTGTCAGGAAAAATTGTTGGGAGCGATGAAACATTTTTCGATTTTCCACGTCTTTACTAGTGAGGAGAACATAAGCTGAATGTGGTGGAGAAACATAATGACGATAACCACTCCAAAACAACCGCCCCTCGTGGAAGATCTGCGGAACCATTCGCAGGAACAGATCGCTGAATTGCGTCAACTTCTCGCTGTGGGTGCGCCCTCGCGGCCAGATCCGCGCCGGCCTGGCTTTTATGAAGTGCAAGGCCTTTCGAACACCTACTACGTGTTTAGGTATCCGACTGGCACGAAAGTGCTGCTGCTCGGCGTATGGGAACGCGAGAGCGATCCGGTAGCCGCCATGGTGGCATGTTCTTGTTCGGCGGCTTAATTTCCTTTTCGCAATTCTCCTGAGAACAAGCAACACGAAACAAAGCGTCCGGGTAACAATCGGGACGCTTTCTTAGTCTTCCTCCAGCTCCAGTGCGACAGAGTTTATACAATAGCGCATCCCAGTGGGTTGCGGTCCATCATCAAAGACGTGCCCGAGGTGGGCGTCGCACCGGCTGCACTTCACTTCCGTCCGTCGCATCCCGTGGCTCGTGTCGCTCTCCGCCTCGACGGCCTCTTCGTTGGCTGGGGCGTAGAAACTGGGCCATCCGGAGCCTGAGTGGTATTTTGTTTCAGAACGAAACAGTGGCTGGCCGCAGCAGACGCACTTGTAGATTCCTGCCGTTTCGGTGTCCTCGTATTCGCCGGTAAAAGGCGGCTCCGTCCCTTTTTGCCTGGTTACAAAGTATTGATTCTGCGTGAGTTGTTTCTTCCAGGCCGAGTCATCCTTGCGAAGCTTTTCTTCCATCGCCCCTCCCTGTGACGGGCTCCGATCTGCTGCGAATAGTGGTCATAGTAAAGCCTTGTCGCGAATGCCACCATCACCATGCCAGAAGCCCCGGCCAAGGAGTACACGGTTAAACGGAGTAGCCGCAGGGCGAAAATCGCCCGGCCGGTCCGCGTGCGGCCGTCCGATCCGCGGGATGAGCACTTCGAAGATTTGCCGGTCAGCGTGAATGCCTCCAAGGATGAACTGCGAGTATGTGGCAGAGGTCGTGCGTGTGGAGGAATTGCCCCATAGCAAGATTGGCGTTGCCGTACACCTGAAGTTGACGATGAATTACAGTGGCAGCTCAGCCCCGGATCGGTCGCGCGCACCTGACAATTTCCATCGTTAAGCCCACACCCCAGCGGAGACACTAACGTCTACACGCTGGATGCCGCTTCCGGCAATTTGAAATGGAAATTCAAGACTGGCGACGTCGTTCACGGCTCGCCTGCAATCTCCGATGGCAGCTTGTACGTCGGAAGCTGGGACAGCTATTTCTATGCTCTGGACGCTGCCGATGGAAAAGAGAAATGGCGCTTCAAAACCGGCGAGGATCCTGAGATTCACAACCAGGTTGGCATTCAATCTTCCCCTGCCGTAGCGGATGGCGCGGTGTACTTCGGGTGCCGCGATTCCAGGTTTTACGCGGTGGATGCGGCGACCGGCAAGGAACGCTGTAATGCAGAGTGTATTGTTACGCGGAGTCTGCCTGCAGGAAGCCCCGCCAGTAATTCATTTTGAGGACTTTTTGCTCGGCATAAAATGGGCCGACCGTAGCAATGCGATCAGCTTGTCGGTAACCTTGAAGCGCCCGGAGCGCAGTTTCGGAGGCACGACCGATTCCAGGGTTTCCAGTTTCACCGAAGGATCCACTCGCGTGTAGATTTCCGTTGTTTGCATGTGTGCATGGCCGAGCCAAAGCGAGACCTTTCGCAGGTCTTTGGTCGCCTGCAAAACGGTCAAGGCGCAGGTGTGTCTCAGAACGTGTGGGTGCACGCGCTTAGTTGCCAGCGAGGGGCAATGCTGCCTCGCAGTTCGGACATGTTTGCGCAGGATGTATTCGAAGCCTGAGCGAGTCAACGATTCGCCGCGCGCACTGACGAATAGCTCCGGCACCGATACCGTTCCCCTCACCGCCAACCAGGCTCGCAACGCCGCTGTGGTTGTTTTCCACAGTGGCAGGCACCGTTCCCTCCGGCCCTTGCCATGAACGAGCATGCTGGGTTGTGGCTGGAATTGCAGATCGTCCAGGTGGAGGCCGATCAATTCGGAGACGCGTAATCCACCTCCGTAGCACAGGTGCAACATGGCGCGATCGCGAATGCCTTTCCACTCAGTTGGGTCGGGTGCGTCCAGGAGGGCCTGCATTTCCTCTGCCGCAAGATGCCGGACCAGTTTTGACTCGGCTTTCTTGGCGGGAATCGCCAGGACGCGCCGGATCTGCTCGATGGCCGATGGGACACGATACTCGAGGAAGTGCATGAACGATTTGATCGCAGCCAGCCGGATGTTTCGCGATCTTGGTCCATTACCGCGTGTAGTTTCCAAATCGTTCAGGAAGTCGAGGACCAGCGGCGCATCGATTTGCTCCACTGCCAACTGGGAGGGCGTCACCCGGAAGCGCTTGCTGGCGAAGGTTAAGAGCAGCTGGAAGGCATACGCGTAGGAGTCGCTTGTGTTTTCGCTCACGTGGCGTTCGATAGGCAGGCGTTGCTCGAAGAAGGCCGTGATGTGCGGTGCGATCGGTATGCCCGTTTTGGCTTGTACGAGTGGGCGCTTTTCTTCGGCAAGTCCCGGCACTGTTCCGCGCCGGGATTTCTTGGTGGTTCCACGACATCCACTGGGGCGTGTTCTCTGTTGACCCTGCCGCATGTTTCCGCAGTTTGTTGTCATGGGCATGTCTGCCCTCCCATGGCAAATTGTTCTGCACGGTCAGCGATGTCTCGCATTAGATCCGGCACCGCTTCCAGATACCAATACGTGTGAGCCACCTTGCTATGACCGAGATAGGTCGATAACGCCAGCATGTGTTTAGTGATTGCATCACGGCTATCCGGACAGGTTTCGAGAGCCCTGACGGCGAAGGCGTGACGCAAGGAGTGAGGCGTGGGCCGAGCGCGTCCAAGTCCGGGCGGGAGCCCGGCTCGCTTCACCGCGGTGCGAAAGGCCTCATCCACTGCGCCCAGCGAGAGTGGTTTTCTTTGTAACGACACGAACACATGGTTCTCGAAGGAGGCGCAGAGACGCCGTTGCTGGAGAAACCGTTCCAGTCCAGCTCGTGCTGTCTTGTGCAGGGGCACGAGGCGGCTCTTGCGAAATTTGGTGCGCCGAATCACCAGGCCATTTGGAGTGATGTCGTCCAATCGCAGGTGGATCGCTTCAGATACTCGCAGTCCCGTGCATGCCAGTAAGGAGAACAGCGTGCTGTAGGTCGATCTACAGATTCGAAACCTCGACTGCGAGGCGGCGGTGACAAGTTGCTGGATCTGCTTCCCTGTCACAATGTACGGGGTCGGTCGTGGCAACTTCTCGGCGCCGAAAACCGCCGGCGGAACCTCATGGTGTTCGTTCTCGGCACGGAGGTAGCGGGCGAATCGGATTACCATCCCAAGCCGACGGGCGCGCTGCGGAACCGATTGTGCCAATCCTGCCCACTCGATGGCGATCTCGGTAGAAACGTAATGCTGCTTTCTTGCCTCGGAGAATGCAGCGAAGCGTTTCAAGAGAGAACCTTCGCACCTCAACGCGAAACCAGCCGCCCGACGAACAGCCAGATAAGTCTCGACAGCTCCGGTCAACATGGCTACACCTCCGGCCAGGGTTGTGCAATTTGCCGCAAAGCTGGGATATCCACCTTGGCGTAGACCTGCGTGGTTTCCAGCGAGCGGTGACGCAGGATGGTGGCGATGTCCTCGAGCGGTGCACCTTGCTGCAGCAGGGACGTCGCCAACGAATGCCTCAGCAAATGCGCGGCACCTCGACTGGGGCGCACCACGCCGGCGCGGCGCAATGCCCTGTCGACGACATCCGAGATGGCGACAGAAGAGCTGAAGGCACAAAATGGCGCGCGGCAGCGGATAAACAGCGTATCGGCATTGATCTGCGGCCGGCCCTTTTTCAGGTAGGCCACGATCGCCTGACCCACTTCTTGGGTCAGTGGCAATCGCGCGTGGCGACGGCCCTTACCGCAAACCTGAATCGAGGCGTCCTTCCAGTCAATATCACTCAGGCGGAGATGCACGATGTCGCCCGCTCGAAGACCCAAACGGGCCAGCAATAGCAAGATCGCCCGATCCCGCCGGCCCACGGCTGAGGCTCGATCGCAGGAAGCAATCAGACTTTTCACATCTTTTGGTGGAAGGTAGCGTGGCAGAGAAGCCAGACGCCAATGAGCCACAGTAGGGATGGCCGCATCTAACCCAACGGCGCATTGGCCCTCGGCGATCAGAAAACGCAGAAACATGCGAAGTGCCTTGGCGCAATTTTTGGCCGTTGACCACCCGCAGGAGCGACTTTTGTCGAGAACGAACGCTCGCAACCTGCGGGCATGAAAGCGGCTTGGCTCCTCTCCAAGCCGCCGGAGCAACTCGCGAATGTAAGGGCTGTATCTGTAGAGGGTCCTCTCGCTGGAGCCGCGCTGTCGATGCATCCACTGACAGAAGGCCGACAACAGAGCGGGATCGTGAGCTGGGGGCTCGACCGAGGGCAGGGTGATGATCCGAGCATCTTGCAGGTGGGTCAGGAACAGGCGCGCACCATGGACCAGTGGCTTTGCATGGCTGTAGTGTGGGCAGTGGCATCGACTCAGGTGGCGGTCGAATCGCGCAAGAGATTGTTCGTTCCACTTACGCACCGGCACGTCGTGCCGATGGGTCCAATAGATGAGGTGTTCCGCCGTTCGAAGGTGTTTGCGAGCAACCCTCGTGGCGTACCCTGTCTCCGATAAAACTTGTGCGAAGCTTTCGAGCAGGGACCCAGCAGGACCATTCCGTAGTGCCTGAATCCGCGCGCGCGACTTGAAGAACGCTGACAGCATAGTTGGGCTCATAAACCAGCGGCAGCGGCGACGCCAGAGGGATGTTGTTTGCAAGAAGCTGGAGACGGCGGCCCAAAGAGCTCAAGCGATTGAAAAATCAGCACTTGGCAGAGAGCCAAGTTGTTGTTTGCAAGATTCGCCAGCCGCCGCTTTTGGTCCCGCAAGCGCTGTTGCTGGCGATTGCGTTCCACGTGCTCAGGGTGGTCCTGGCGATATTTCTTCCAGTAGTCCGGGTGCATCTCGCGCCACTTCCGCGGACTCTCCAGGCAGACCTGCTTATACACCGGATCGGAAGTGATCTTCTGCCGATGATAATCGCGGCGGCGTTCGCTCTGGCATGCAGGTCTGTCGCAAACTCGTTGTTGAGGATGATAACGGTTAGGCTGAAAGACTTGCTGACAGTAGCGGCAACAGCAATCGTTCATCAGGCGGCTCCGGAGGATAGTGGAGAGAGGTTCATTCTCTCTGGAATCGCACTATCCTGAACGGGCTAACCCAAAAACTCAGCGCATACAGAAACTATAGAGTTGTTGAGTTCGATAGGTGTGTTTGGGTCCCAGAAACAGCGTCACGATTATGCGGTGTAGTGTCGTCTACAAACTCAGCACATCTTTCAGCTAGGAATTGGGATAGGGGGTTGCTGCGCTGCGAAGCTCTGCATAGAAATACGCCATGCATTACAAACTTTACGCTGTCAAAAGCGTAAACGCTGGTCGTTCTCGAACAAGGGCTCCTGGGTCATCTCCTCACCCGCGGTCTTGGACGGCAAGGTGTATTTCGCAACTTCGGACACGGGCTTGCTTCATGCTTTCGACGCCAAGTCCGGCGCTCCGCTTTTTTCCCTCGACCTCAAACATTGGCCAATGTTCTCTTCGCCAGCAATTGCCGGCGGGACCCTATACATCGGCACTCATCAGGGCAGGCTCAACGCCATCGATCTCAAGACACAAAAAGTCGCGCGGGCTTTCGAAACCGAAGATTCCAAGAAAAACGCCGCCACCTACACCAAATCAGACGGCACTCCAAACTACCAAACAGCTTTCTCCGACTTCTTCTATGACGACATGGTTACCGGCGTCCAGAAGATGTTGTCCCTCGGGGGCATTCTTTCCGCCCCGGCGGTGGCCGGGAACAGCGTGTATGTGGGCAGCGCCGACGGCAATGTCTATGCCCTTATGTAGTCTCCTGGCTGCGGCGCCCCAGTCGATCCCTTGGAGCCAAAACGCCTGGCAGCAGCATCTGGTGCGCGGATTGAAGAATGCTTCAGAATACTTTCGTTGACATGAGGGCGAATTTCCTATAATTTCGAGTTTCCTAATGAATGGCACACTCACAGCTCGGGCGCACCACCATCACGGCCACACCCCGCGCCACCTGAGGTGTGCATAGCGATTCGCTAAAAAGAGCACTCTTCAGCCCGCTGGCGCAACAAGCACCAGCGGGATTTTTGTTTTCGGGTTCATTTTATTCAGGAGACGACACCGTGGAAATCGACTTTCAGAAAAGCGGCGGGCTGGTGCCGGCCATCATCCAGGACGAGCGCACCGGCGATGTGCTGATGCTCGGCTTCATGAATCCCGAGTCGCTCGCAGAGACACAACGCACCGGAGAAGTGGTGTTCTTCAGCCGCTCGCGAAACAAACTCTGGAAGAAGGGTGAATCGAGCGGCCACGTTTTGCGGGTTCGCGAGATACGCGTGGATTGCGACGCGGATGCGCTCCTCGTGCGCGTCCAAGCGGCCGGGCCGGGCGTCTGTCATGAAGGTTACCAGAGTTGCTTTTTCCGCGCACTAGAGGCGGACGGTAGCGCCAAGGTCATCGCCGAGCGCACGTTCTCTCCCGAAAAGGTTTACGAACAGGAGAAAATTCGATGAGCCGGTTGAAGCTGGGAATCCCCAAAGGCAGCCTGCAGGACGCGATGCTCGATCTCTTTTCGCGGGCCGGGTGGAAGATCACGCTGGGTTCGCGAAGCTACGTTCCGGTAATTGACGACGCCGAAATCGAGTGTTTGCTGGTGCGCGCGCAAGAGATGGCTCGTTACGTCGAGTCCGCCGCGCTGGATGCTGGGATTACCGGTCACGACTGGGTGGTGGAAACTGGCGCGGCGGTGGACGAATTGTCGGAGCTGGTCTACGCAAAGCAGCGGCTGGCACGCGTGCGCTGGGTTCTGGCTGTGCCGGAAGATTCCGCGATCCGGGAACCGCGTCACCTGGAAGAGAAAGTTATTGCGACCGAAGTCGTGCACATCACCGAAAGCTATCTAGCCAGGCACGGCGTAAAAGCCCACGTGGAGTTTTCCTGGGGTGCCACCGAAGTCAAGGTGCCGCAACTGGCAGACGCGATTGTGGAAGTGACGGAGACAGGCTCGTCACTCCGCGCAAATCGCCTGCGTATCGTCGATACCGTGCTGGAATCCACGACGGTGTTCATCATGAACCGCGCCGCGGCGGCCGATTCCTGGAAGCGCGAAAAAGCGGACAACTTGATTCTGATGCTGCAGGGCGCAATTGCCGCCGCGAGCAAAGTTGGTCTGCTCCTAAACGTCCATCGCGACGATCTGCAGGCTGTTCTAGGGGTTCTCCCGGCGCTCAAAAAGCCGACAATTTCCGCTTTGAGCGACCCGGACTGGGTCGCTATCAACACTATCGTCGAAGAAGCGGTGGTCCGGCAGATTCTGCCAAAACTGAAAGCCGCCAAGGCTCAAGGGATTGTCGAATATCCCTTGAACAAGATCGTGCTGTGATGCGTATCGTGAGACTTACGCTGGCGGTCGAGAAGAACCTTCTGCGTGCGCGCCAGAAGCGTGACGCGGAAACACAAAGGATCGTGGCGGAAATCATCCATGATGTTCGCCGGCGCGGATACACAGCATTGTCGGCCTGGGTGAAGAAACTCGACGACATCGATCTGCAACGCGAAAGTTTGTGGATCGCCGAGAGCGAAATTCGGGCTGCCCGCAAGCAAGTGGGCGGCGATTTCCTTCGCGCGCTGGAACACGCCGCCCGCAATGTCCGCCGCGTTGCGGAAAAACAGTTGCCAAAGCCCTGGACGATGGAAGTCGAGCTGGGTGTGAAAATCGGTCAGCTGGTGCGCCCGATCGATGCCATCGGCTGCTACGTGCCGGGCGGACGTTTTGCCCTCGTTTCCACCATGGTGATGACAGTTGTTCCAGCGCAAGTTGCGGGCGTCCGCCATATTCAGGTCGCATGCCCCCGGCCGAACACCGCACTTCTCGCCGCCGCCGGCGTTCTTGGCGTCACACGCATCGCCCGAATGGGCGGCGCACAAGCCATCGCGGCTCTGGCCTACGGCACGAAGCGCGTGGCCCGCGTCGAGAAAATCTTCGGGCCGGGCAATCGCTTTGTTACCGCCGCCAAGCAAC
>QHZC01000250.1:0-2084 GCA_003224515.1 Acidobacteriota bacterium | reverse complement strand
AAATTTCGATGAAGCGCGCGGGCGCGATCCTGGTCGCGCCGTCCCTCCATATGGCCTGCGAATTCGTAAATCGGTTCGCGCCGGAGCACCTCAGTCTGCCCCACAAAGGTGAGGCGCTCTTAAAGCAGATTCACGCCACCGGAACAATTTTTCTTGGCCCTTGGGGCGCGCAACCGCTTGGCGACTATGCCAGCGGAAGCAATCACGTGCTGCCTACCGGCGGTTGGGCCCGCAAAAGAGGCGGACTCTCAACCGCAGATTTTGTGAAATGCATCTCTTTTCAAACGATCAGCCGACAAGGCTTCGAACGTCTGGCCGGAACCGTTGAAACACTTGCTACCTTCGAGGGACTCATGGCACACCGCAACGCAGTGAGGGTCCGCCGATGAGAGTTCATTTGCCGGTGCGCAAAGCGATTCTAAATCGCCGCACGTACGAGGCGCCCGCTGAAGGGCGATCCGACAAATTGCGTCTCGACTTCAATGAGAATACTGCGGGCTGCTCACCGGCGGTGGCGCGCGCGCTCGCGAAGCTCACGACCAAACAACTGGCGATGTACCCCGAATATCAGGCGCCGACACGTCGGATCGCGCGCTACCTCGGTGTCCGCCCGGAAGAATTGCTACTCACCAACGGTGGTGACGATGCCCTGCGCGTCTTCTTCGATACTTTCGTTGAGTCCGGCAGCAGCATCCTGATTTGCGAGCCCACTTTCCCGATGTACCGCTACTACGCGGAGATTTACGGCGCCAGGATTTCGGTGCTGCGCTACGGCTGCGAAACGGAGTTCCCGGTTGAGGGCGTCATGGCCGCGCTGCGGAAAAAGCCGCGCGTTCTCTTCATCGCCAATCCCAATAATCCGACGGGAACTCTGCTTCATCAAGAAGCGTTGCGAGGAATCTTGAAAGCCGCCACGCACACAGTGGTCGTGATGGATGAAGCCTATGCGGAATTTTCAGGCTTCACCGCGATGCCGTGGATTCGGGAGTATCCGCAGTTGTTTGTGGCAAAAACCTTTTCGAAAGTTGCCGGGCTCGCGGCCTTGCGCCTTGGCGCCGTGATCGCCTGCGAAGAGTCGCTCGCTCTGGTGCGCCGCGCCATGCCGCCCTTCCCCGTCAATCTCGCCGCTTTGGTTGGGGCGGAAGCGGCACTGAACGACCGAGCAACGATGGAGCGTTACGTGAACGGGGTAAAACGGTTGCGCGTTTGGTTCGTGGCAGAATTGGGAAAGCTCGATGTGAAGGCGTACCCCAGCGCCGGAAATTTTCTTCTCGCGAATTTCGGGCCAAGCGGGCCGGCATTGTTTCGGAAGCTGGAGAAGCAAGGGATTCTTCTTCGCGAGCGAAGCAAGGACATCGGACCCGGGTTTGTGCGCATTACCATTGGAACGCAATCCGAAATGCGGCGGTTGCTAAAGACAATTCGAAAGGAATGGAAAACGCCGGTCTGAACGTCAGCACCAAGGAAAGACTCGCCATGCCACGCACAGCAACGATTCATCGCAAGACAAACGAGACGGACATCCGCGTGAAGCTGAATCTGGATGGACGCGGAAAGGCGCGCGTCGCCACGGGAATCCGCTTCTTCGACCACATGCTCGAGCTGGTTGCGCGGCACGGCGCGTTTGATCTGGACGTGGACGCGCGCGGCGATCTCGATGTGGACCAACATCACACAGTCGAAGATGTCGGCATCACCCTTGGCGAAGCGGTGCGGAAAGCACTCCGCACAAAGCATGGTATTTTGCGCGCGGGGTATTTCCTGATGCCCATGGACGAGACACTCGCCGCTGCCGCCGTAGATTTTGGCGGAAGGCCTTACTGCATCGTGAAGGCGAAGATTGCGGCAACACGCGTCGGCGATTTCCAGATAGAGCTGGTGGAGGATTTTTTCCAGGGCTTCGCGCAGTCCGCGAAGGCCAACGTCCATCTGCGCGCTCTGTACGGACGCTCGTCGCATCATCAGGTCGAAGCCATGTTCAAGGCGTTCGCGCGTGCCTTGCGTTTCGCTGTGGCGCGCGACAAGCGCCTCCGCCAGGTTTTGCCCAGCACAAAGGGACTTCTATGAAAGTGACGATCCTCGAC
>QHZC01000249.1:2349-7645 GCA_003224515.1 Acidobacteriota bacterium | reverse complement strand
CCGAACAACTTACCGGCTTCTTTCATACCAGTAGCGCCTCATTCGAGCCACCGACAATTTCGCAGAAACGCCGGCTGCCGGTGGTTGAATTTGGTCTGCCATCTCTCTGCGTTACAATTCTCGCTTGCACGCCACGCGTCAACTCGGCCCGCTCCCGATGCTTGGTCTCTGGGCCGTGCTGACTCTCACCGGAGCGTTGTACTCCGCTTGGCTGGGCTATGGTGGCCGCGCTTTCGCTGCAACGCTCACGGCCTTCGCGTTCTTCTTTCTGGTGATGCTGCTTTTTGCCGCCCGTGGCATGGAAAACAGCCTGATCGCACGCTTCGGAGTCGGCTGCGGCTACTTGCTCGGCGGCGCGGTGTTTCTTCTCTATCTGATTTACGCCTTTGGGACAAGTACTTTCACGTTCACGCGTGCCGCCGCCGTCGCTGGTCTCGTTTTAATTCCGCTGGCGCTTGCCGCCTCCGCCAAGCGCCAGCCTCCCGGCTCCTGGCAGGACTTCCTCACCCTCGTGGGCGTATGGGTGGCAGTCAAGTTCTCGCCTTCCCATTGGCTTTGGCCCTACCCCGGCGGCCGCCTCGCCTACGTTTTCACGGTGCTCCTCTGCGTTAACGTTGCGCTGGCAGCCTTTGTGCTTCTCCGCCGCCTGAACGGCACCGGCTATTCGATCGGTTGGGGCCGCCATTGGAGCTTTTTCATCCTGGCGAGCTTTGTCGTATTCGCTTGCATCGCCATTCCGCTGGGCCAGGCCATGCGCTTCATCGAATTTGCGCCCCAGTGGTCGCAGTGGAAGTTGCTCCCGTTTCTTTCGCTCGGCATTCTCTTTTTCACCGCGTGGCCCGAAGAGTTTCTCTTCCGCGGCCTGCTTCAGAACATGCTCACCCGAGCATTCAAGAGCGATCTTGCAGGTTGGTGGACCGCTTCCATTCTCTTTGGCTTCTCGCACATCACCAACATGGGCTTTCCCAACTGGCGCTACGTGGTCCTGGCCTCCATCGCCGGCTTCTTCTACGGCTGGACATGGCGGAAGACCGGCTCGATCTTCGCCTCCGCCCTCGTCCACGCCGCGGTGGATATCACTTGGCACTTCCTGTTCCGTACGGTCTGAAGCGGAATTCGGGGCCGCCTTTCTCTGCCATAATTGTTTCTTCTTGGATAGGATTCGCTCAATATCTACGGTGGCGCGGGCCACCGATATTTCCGGAGGACCTATGCTGAAATCGCTTGTACTGGGGACCATCTTGGGCGGCCTGATCGCGTTCGTCTGGAGCAGCGTCTCTTGGGAAGTGCTTCCATGGCATGAGAAACCGATCCTCAGTTTTCAAAATGACGAAGAAGTTTCCGCGGTGATCCGCTCGCATACGGTGAAGTCCGGCGTGTACATTCTTCCCGGCGGCCCTTCGATGGTAGGCATGACCTCGGAGCAGAAGAAAGCCGCCGAGGCCACGCTCATGGAAAAGATGCAAAAGGGACCGGTGATGTTTGCCGCCCTGCAGCGCGAGGGATTCGGTTCCTACACTCAGGGGTTGGTCATTCAACTGTTGTCCCTGATGGCCGCGGCACTTTTGCTGACGTGGCTGGTGATGCAGACGACGGGATTGAGCTACGGAAAACGCGTTCTATTTCTTGGTGTCGTGGGACTCGCGGCAGGCGTCATCACAGAACTGCCCAACTGGAATTGGTGGGGATTTTCGGGATCCTATACGCTCGTGATGATTGCGGATGCCACGCTGACTTGGGTGATCGCCGGCCTGGTCATCGCGAAAGTGGCAAAGCCACGAGTGGCTTAGCTGAGGCGCTAGGTTTGTCGGCCAGCCCATCATGTTCCATGAAACGGGTGGCGGATTCGCGCATCCAACCTGGCCATGAAGTCCGGGGCAGGCGCGAAGCCCTCCCCGGGCCCGCAGAGAATGCGAAACGCACTCAGGAGGAAAGCGATGGCTGAAGCGATGACCGCAGATCAAGCAGTGTTCCTACTGCAAAATGTTTACCTGGGACCACTCAAAACGGAGAGCCGGACGACGAAGAAAATTCTTGAAGCGGTTCCCGCGGACAAAGCGGAATACCGCCCCGACCCCGCGTCAAGAAGTGCGATCGAACTGGCGCGGCACATTGCCGCGGCGGACAACCGCTTCGTCGAAACGGTGATCAGCAGCGTGTTCGACACAAACCCGGCGATGATTCCGGAAAACGTCAAGACACCCGCTGAAATTGCAGCATGGTATGAAGAGCGTTACGGAAAGAATTTTGAGGCGCTGACAAAACTGACCGGCGAGCAATTGATCAAGATCGTGGATTTCCGGGGGATGATGCGGAGGCCTGCGGTGACGTTTCTGATGATGGGGCTGCACCACACCATTCATCATCGCGGTCAGCTCTCTTCCTATCTGCGATGTATGGGCGCAAAGGTGCCTTCCATTTACGGCGAAAGCTATGACGACGCGCAAGCGCGCAGAGCAGCCCAGGCCTAAAAAGATCTCTGGCGCGAAACCATCAACGGACGAAACCGCTCAGCGGGCTGGAGGCGGAGGCGTAGAGGCGCTTGGGCATGCGGCCCGCGAGATAGGATTTGCGGCCGGCGATGACGGCATCGCGCATGGCTTCGGCCATGAGGACGGCATCCTGGGCTTCAGCGATGGCCGTGTTCATAAGGACCCCATCGGCGCCGAGTTCCATAGCGACCGCGGCGGCGGAAGCGGTCCCGACGCCGGCATCGACGATCATGGGCACCTCGGTGATGCGCTCGCGGAGGATGCGCAGGTTGGCGGGATTTTGCACTACGAGGCCGGAGCCGATAGGCGCGGCAAGAGGCATGACGGCGGCGGCACCGGCGTCGATGAGTTTGCGAGCGGCAATGAGATCGTCGTTGGTGTAGGGAAGGACGACGAAGCCTTCCCTGACGAGAACGCGTGTGGCTTCGATGAGCTGCTCGGTGTCGGGGAAAAGCGTTTGCTGGTCGCCGATGACTTCAAGCTTGACCCAGTTCGACAGGCCGACTTCGCGGGCGATCCAGCAGTGATTCCTTCGATTTGTCGGTGAGGTTCACACGGCGGACGGCGACGGTGACCATGTCCGCGCCGGAAGCGGCGTGGGCGCGCGCCATTTCCAGAAAGCTGCGGTACTTCCCTGTTCCAACAATAAGGCGCGAATTAAAGGCGCGGCCGGCGATGACCAGTTGATCAGACATGAGAGAACCCTCGCCAAGATTGTAAAACGTCGAGGGTTGCGGCACAAATCACCCGAGGGCTGCGGAAGTAGAGCGCGGTTGCGCGAAAAATAAAGAGGGCGTCTGATGGGGGCCCTCGACGGAGAGAGATCTGCCCGAGAATAAGCTCAGGACGCCAAATGAGCTTCGAGGAACCAGAGGTCCTTGTCGAGTTGGCGGGTGAGCTGGGTGAAAAGATCGACCGTGATGTCGTCACCGAGGGCGCCCGCCTCCTGAACGGCGGTGCGCAACGCATTGGCGTGATGCGCGACATTGTGGACGAGGAACTTCAGCATGGCGGGGCCATCGGAAGCAGCGAGATCGGCCTCCTTCAGGCCGGACTTCGCGGCGGCTTCGCGCACCGTGCCGTTCGCCACACCACCGAGGGCCGTGATGCGCTCGGCGATCGTGTCTGTCTGCTCCTCGAGGTGAGCGGCAACGGAATCGAAGAGTTCGTGCAGCTGGATGAAATGCAGGCCCTTGACGTTCCAGTGAGCTCACTTCACTTGTGTGCGAAGATCGATGCTGCCCGCGAGGCGCGCATTGAGAAGCGCGATCAAAGCTTGGCGGTGTTGCTCCGGAACACCTACGCTGCTCTTGTAGGTGCGGGCGGCTGAAGTTCCTGTGGCTGCCATGGGGTGAATCCTCCTTTTTCAACGAATCAAGCTTCACGAAACCGAGTTTCTCACGAAATCCATCGGTGCGACGTTAGATGATTTTAGCGCGAAATTGGTTCATCGAAGCAGACCGAAGAGTGGCTCCAGCGCGGGCCACGCTATTCTTGAAGAATCGGGCGAGGTTCGGCGACATCGGCGTATAGAGATTCAATGATGTCGTGATATTTCTGTTCGACGACGCGGCGTTTGAGCTTGAGGGTGAAGGTGAGGCTGCCGTTGTCGAAAGTGAAATCCTCCGGGAGAACAGCGAAGCGTTTGATGGTTTCGTACTGCGCGAGATGGATGGTGAGGCGCTTCACCTCGGAGTCGATTAACGCGTGTACCCAGTGATGGGCAGCCAGCTCGGCGTTGGATGCGAACTTGATTCCGTGATCGGCGGCTTTGGCGGCAACGGTGGCGGGATTGGGGACGATGAGCGCGACAATGAATTTGCGTTTGTCGCCCACGACCATGGCATTCACGATGTAAGGGCTGGTCTTGAATGCATTTTCAATGGGTTGAGGGGCGACAAATTTTCCCGCCGCCGTCTTGATCAAGTCTTTCTTGCGATCGGTGATGAAGAGATAGTTGTCTTTGTCCAGGTAGCCGATGTCACCGGTGCGGAACCAGCCATCTTCGCTGAGCACTTCGCGGGTGGCTTCGGGATTTTTGTAGTAGCCCTGCATGACGCAGGGGCCCTTGACAAGGATTTCTCCGTCTTCGGCGACGCGGACTTGCACGTTGGCAATCGGTTTACCGGAACTGCCCATGCGATTCGCGGGGTAGTTGCTGGAGACGATCGGAGAGGTTTCCGTCAGACCGTAACCCTGATAGATGGGGATACCCACGGTCCAGAAGAATTCCGCGAGCGATTTGGAAAGAGGCGCGCCGCCGGAAGAAACGATGCGGAGGCGGCCGCCGGTCCCCAGGCGAATTTTCTTGTAAACCAGCTTGTCAGCGAGCATCCATTGCGCTTTCAAGGCGAGGCTTGCAGGGGTTCCGGTTACGCGCCAGGGAGTGGCGCGCTGGGCTACATTCATGGCCCAATCAAAAAGCATTTCCTTCACGCCGGTGTTCTTTGCGCCCTGCTCGATGAGGCGGGCGTAGATCTTTTCGAAAAACCGAGGAACCGCGGCCGTAATCGTGGGGAGGACCTCGAGGAGGGCTTGGGCTACGGCATCGACCGACTCGACGTAGGCCAGAGCGGCGCCTTGAAAGATATAGATGTAATCCAAGGTACGCCCGTAGACGTGAGCGAGGGGAAGGAATGAGAGCGCGACGTCTTCGGCGGGATTGAGCTGGAAGTCGTAGCCAACATCGGTGACATTGGAGCAGAAATTCGTGTGCGTAAGCATCACGCCCTTGGGCTCGCCCGTTGTGCCGGAGGTGTAAATGAGGGAGGCGAGCTGGCCGGGCAAAACCTGCGAAGCGCGCA
>QHZC01000249.1:0-2034 GCA_003224515.1 Acidobacteriota bacterium | reverse complement strand
CTCCCACCGTCCATCCTGGCGAGCCATCTGGGCGCGTGGGTTCGGAAGATTGTCCACAGCATTGAGAAACCGTGAGGGCAGCGTGCCGTAGTTCATGGCCTGAGGGTCACTTTACTCTACCCATGTGGATGGCGCAATGAGGCGGAAGTCCTGCCGGAAGCCACCTTGGAGTATTGACAGGTATGGAGAGTTGCTGAAAACATGAGTCGGAAGAGCGATTTGCAATTGTTCGTGAAAGTCAGCCAAACCTAAGTGACTAAGACATTTGGCCTAACTCCTGGGCGTATTCGGAAACAATTTACGTGGCCGCACTATGGGGAACTAACCCGCTCCCGAAGGCGGAAGGAGCGAAACGAGAGGGTCTGGCGATGGATTCCGGTGGGAAGGCAAGCGGATGCAAAAGGGTGCGGCGTGCGCTAGTATGAGCGGCGGGGAACGAAATTCATGAGGGCGCCAGTGCCGGGGACAGTAGTGGAGGCGGGATTGTCAAAGGGACCATTTCGCGCGCCACGGGGGACGCAGATTTCGTGCAAGGGTTGGCAGCAAGAGGCGGCGCTACGGATGCTGATGAACAACCTCGATCCGGAGGTGGCGGAGAAGCCACATGGTGAGGTCGCTGAAGGCGCTCGAGGCAGACGAGACGCTGCTGGTGCAATCAGGCAAGCCTGTCGGAATTTTTCGGACGCATGAATACGCGCCGCGGGTGCTGCTGTGCAATTCGAACCTGGTGGGTCATTGGAACAACTGGGACCGCTTCCACGAACTCGACCGCGCGGGATTGATGATGTACGGGCAGATGACTGCGGGAAGCTGGATTTACATTGGGACGCAGGGGATTTTGCAAGGGACGTACGAAACATTCGCAGCGGCTGCGAAGAAACATTTCGGCGGGGATTTGAAGGGGAGATTGGTTGTTACCGGCGGGATGGGCGGGATGGGCGGGGCCCAGCCGCTGGCGGCGACGATGAATGGCGCGGCGTTCCTGGGGATTGATGTGGACCCGGAGCGGATCAAGCGGCGCGTGAGGGCGGGCTACTGCGACGTGATGGTGACTTCGCTGGATGAGGCGCTGCGAATCCTGAAAAATGCGGTTCGCAAAGGTGAAGCGAGTTCCGTCGGGCTAGTGGGAAATTGCGCGGACTTGATTCCAGAATTGGCGAAGCGCGGCGTGGTGCCGGATTTGTTGACGGACCAGACGAGCGCGCATGATCCGATTGACGGTTACGTGCCAAATGCAATGACGCTGGAAGCAGCGCTGGAGCTGCGGAAGAAGAGTCCAGAGGAATACAAAAAACATTCGATGGCCGCGATGGCGCGACACGTCCAGGGCATGCTGGATTTGCAGAAGCTAGGTGCAGTCACGTTTGATTACGGGAATAACATTCGAACCTTTGCGTTCGAACAGGGCGTAAAGAACGCGTATGACTTCCCTGGTTTTGTGCCGGTATATATCCGGCCATTATTTTGCGAAGGCAAAGGACCATTCCGGTGGGCGGCACTTTCGGGTGAGGCGGCGGATATTGCGCGGACGGATCAACTGGTGCTGGAAATGTTTCCGCACGACGAGCACTTAATTCGCTGGATCAACCTGGCGCAAAAACGGGTGAAGTTCCAGGGGCTGCCGTCGCGCATCTGCTGGCTGGGATATGGGGAGCGAGACAAGTTTGGGTTGGCTCTGAATGAATTGGTCGCCAAGGGCGAAGTGAAGGCTCCCGTGGTGATGGGGCGCGACCATTTGGATTGCGGGTCGGTGGCGTCGCCGTTCCGCGAAACGGAATCGATGCTCGACGGATCGGACGCGATTGCGGACTGGCCGCTGCTGAACGCGCTAATCAATACGGCGAGCGGCGCGTCGTGGGTTTCCATCCACAACGGCGGCGGCGTGGGGATTGGCTATTCACAACATTCGGGGCAAGTGATCGTGGCGGATGGAACAAAAGAAATGGCGAAGCGCATCGAGCGCGTGCTGACAAACGATCCGGGAATGGGCGTCGTGCGGCACGTAGATGCGGGGTATCCCGAAGCAATTTTGTT
>QHZC01000248.1 GCA_003224515.1 Acidobacteriota bacterium | reverse complement strand
TTCACACGCCGTCGGCATCGTCTCCTTGCTCGTCTTGGCGGTGACGATTCCGGCACTCTGCGTTTTTCATCTGGCGGGTCCGTGGCGGCTCACGTACGTCATCGGTGCCGTCATCGCTCTCTATCTCAACGTTTTTGTTTTGATCGCCCAGCTTTTCATGAAGGTTCCCGCGCTCAAGGCCCTGGCGCCCACGCAATCAGAGCCGCCGTTTCTCGGGACGCAGGTCGCGCTCATGTTGGTTTTTATTGTCCTTGGGGTTCTCGCGGCCAAGCGCTTCCCGGCGGAAGCGGCCCACGCAGTCTGAGCGTTGTCATTAGCTTTGGAGGATTGTTTGTATCCTCCTCGTCAGGCGGAGCATCAACTCATCCATCCCACGTGAGTCGGAAGCAAGGAACCTCGATTCCGGGGAAGGGTCTCACTGTCGGAGCGAACCATGAACACGATTAGGAAACGCAAACTCTGGATAGGCGGAGGGCTTTGCTTGGTCGTCATCGGCGTGACCATAGGAGCGCTGCGCCCAAAACATGTATCGGGGGCGCAGCCAGGCGCTTCGCCGGACGTGGAGGTCGTGCAGGTTGAGCAGAAGGATGTTCCAATTTTTGGCGAGTGGATCGGCACGCTGGACGGATTCACGAATGCCGACGTCAGGGCGCAGGTCACGGGCTACTTGCAGAGACAGGGCTATCAGGAAGGGGCATTCGTCAGGAAGGGGCAACTGCTCTTCGAGATCGACCCGCGTCCCTTTCAAGCGGCGCTCGATCAAGCCGAAGGGCAGTTGGCGCAGGCCAAGGCCGCGCTTGCCAACGCTCAAGCGGTGCAAGGCAGGACCGAACTTGATGTCAACCGCTACACCCCTCTGGCGAAAGAGCAAGCCGCTAGCCAGCAGGATCTGGACAACGCCATTCAGAACAACCTGGCGGCGAAGGCAACGGTGGCCACCGCCGAAGCTCAGATCAAGACCGCTGAAGCCGCCGTGGAAACGGCTAAGATCAACCTCGATTTCACGCGGCTCGTTGCGCCCATCGACGGCATAGCTGGACAGGCCCAGCTTCAGGTGGGCGCCTTGGTCAATCCGAGCAGCGGGCCTGTGACTTCGGTGTCCACCGTCGACCCTATCAAGGTTTATTTCACGGTCAGCGAGCGCGAGTATCTCGATTGGAATAGGCGGTTTCCGACCGACGCGACGCGCGAGGCCGCGAACAAGCGCGTGCGTCTCGAACTCATTTTGGCCGACGGCTCCACTTATGGGCATGAGGGGACAATCTATTTTGCCGACCGCCAAGTCAATCAGGGCACCGGCGCAATTCAGATCGCCGGGCTATTCTCCAATCCTGGAAATATTCTGCGTCCCGGCGGGTACGGCAAAGTTCGCGCGGCCGTCCGAATCCAGCAGGACGCGCTACTTGTGCCTCAACGCGCAGTATCGGAACTGCAAGGCGGCTATCAAGTCGCAGTAATCGACGGCGAGAACAGAGTAAGCGTCCGCACGGTTAAGGTCGGCGAGCGCGTCGGCGCCAATTGGATTATCGCGGACGGACTGACGCGAGGGGAACGCGTGGTTGCCGAAGGCGTGCAGAAGGTGCGTCCGGGCATGCAGGTGAACCCCAAGCCGTTTGCCGCGGAAAGCAAGGCAAGGTAATCCGATGTCAAAGTTCTTTATCAACCGTCCCATCGTCGCGATGGTGATTTCTATCGTCATGGTGATTGTAGGTACCATCACGATCCTTAGTCTGCCGGTTGCGCAGTTCCCCAACATCGCTCCGCCGGAGATTCAAGTCCTGGCCACCTACGTCGGTCGAACAGGAGATGAGCGGCGTGGATAACATGAATTATATGTATTCGCTGAACGCCACGGGCAACTCGAACACGACCCTGATCGTGAAGTTCGACGTAAAAACCGATCCGAAGACCGATTTGATTCTCACGCAGGCGCGCGAGACGCAAGCTTCCTCGCAACTTCCCGCCGATGTCAACAACTATGGAATTACCGTTCGAAAGTCGGTAAGCGCTCCTCTCATGTTAGTTGCCTTGTACTCGCCGCATGGAACGTACGATGCCAAGTTTCTAGCGAACTACGCGTACATCAATATCACCGACCCGATCACGCGTGCACCGGGCATCGGCAACGTTCAGGTATTCGGAGCGGGCCAATACGCGATGCGGCTGTGGGTGAAACCCGACCAATTGGCAAAGCTCGGCATCACCGTTCCCGAAATCGTCAGCGCCATTCAGGCGCAAAACACAGTGAATCCAGTCGGGAAGGCAGGAGGCGAACCGGCACCCAAAGGCCAGGAATTCACCTATTCGGTTCTCGCGCAGGGCCGCCTTGCTTCACCGGAAGAATTCGGACAGATCGTAGTGCGCGAGACGCCGGATGGCGGAACCGTTCGGGTCCGGGACGTGGCTCGGATCGAATTGGGTTCACAGGACTACAGCGTTCTGAGCCGCCTCAACGGACAGCCGAGCGCGATTATCGCTACATATCAGTTGCCCGGTTCCAACGCCGTCGAGGCAGCCGCAAACGTTAAGAAGCTAATGGCCGAGATGAAACAGCGGTTTCCCGAAGACATGGACTACGTCGTAGCCCTTGACCAGACTCGCGCGGTCACGGAAGGCATCAAGGAAATCGTCGTAACGCTTTTGATCGCCCTCGTACTCGTGATCCTTGTGGTCTACCTTTTCTTGCAGGGCTGGCGCGCCACGCTGATTCCACTCCTTGCCGTGCCCGTCTCGCTTATCGGCACATTCGTGCTTTTCCCGGTGTTCGGTTTCTCCATCAATACGCTTTCTCTTTTTGGATTGGTGCTGGCGATTGGCCTCGTGGTGGACGATGCCATCGTCGTCGTTGAAGGCGTGGAACGGCACATCGAGGAGGGCTTGACTCCCAAGAACGCGGCCTTGAAAGCGATGGAAGAACTCTCCGGACCTGTCGTCGGGATCGCCCTGGTTCTCTCAGCGGTCTTTGTGCCAACAGCCTTCATCCCCGGCATCACCGGCCGGCTCTATCAGCAGTTCGCAGTAACTGTCGCGATTTCTGTACTCCTGTCTGCGTTCAACGCGCTTACGCTCAGCCCGGCGCTTGCCGCGCTGCTGCTCCGGCCACGGACACAGAGCCGAGGGTTGCTGAGAAGGTTTTTTGATTGGTTTAACCTCGTCTTTGAGCGAGCCACGGAAGGCTATGTGCGCTGGAGCGCAGCATTAATCCGAAAGACGGTCGTGGTCGTCGTGCTGCTCGTGGCCTTCGGCGTGGCGGGCGGCTTTTTTGCCAGCCGAGTGCCATCGAGTTTCCTTCCGGACGAAGATCAGGGCTATGCCTTCGTCAATCTCCAGCTTCCGAACGGGGCTTCGATGGAGCGCACGACCGCGGTCGCTGCCGATGTGGAAAAAATTTTGTCGAGTACGCCGGGGGTCCAATACACGACCAGCGTCGTAGGCTTCAGTTTGCTGAGCTACGTGCGCACCAGTTATAACGCGTTCTTCTTTGTCACGTTCAAGCCCTGGGATGAGCGCAGAACAAGAGCCGAACAATTTCAAGCGATCAAGGCGCATCTGAACCTGGAATTGAGCCGGTTGCCTTCGGGGATTGCCTTTAGCTTCTCGCCGCCGGCGATTCCGGGCGTCGGAACGTCCGGAGGGTTCACCTTTGTCCTCGAGGACCGCGCCGGCAATGACGTGCAGTTCCTGGGGAGAAATTTGGGCACCTTCCTCGAAGTCGCCCGCAAGCGGCCGGAGATAGCGGGCTTGAGCACGACGTTTCTGCCGAGTGTGCCCCAGGAATTTGTCGAGGTAGACCGCGACAAGGTGCTGAAACAGGGCGTGCCTCTCAACGATGTCTACCGGACGATCCAGGCATTTATGGGCGGATATTTCATCAATTATTTCAACCGGTTCGGCCGTCAATGGCAGGTCTATATCGAGGCCGAAGGCGAAGACCGCGCCAAGGCTGAAAACGTCGGGCAATTCTACGTGCGCAACGGCAAAGGGGAAAACGTCCCGCTGTCCACGCTAACCAGCGTAAAGCCGCGGCTCGGGCCGGAGTTTACGATGCGTTTCAACGAGTATCGTTCGGCGCAAATCAACGGCAGCGCAGCACCTGGCTACAGCGCGGACCAAGCCACTGCGGCCCTCGAAGATGTTTTTAAAAAGACGATGCCGCGGGAGATGGGTTTCGACTATTCGGGAATGTCCTATCAGGAGCAGAAGGCCCGGGAGGGCGTGTCCGCCTCGGCGATCTTCGGACTTTCGTTGTTATTCGTCTTTCTGATTTTGGCGGCGCTATATGAAAGTTGGTCGCTGCCGTTCAGCGTGCTGCTAAGCACGCCCGTGGCGATCTTTGGAGCCTTTGGAATCCTGTGGCTGCGCCGCGTGCTGCTCGGTGTTTTCCTGCCGCCTTTCATGGTCCAGATCGAGAACGATATCTACTCGCAGATCGGGCTGGTCATGCTCATCGGCCTGGCAGCCAAGAACGCGATTCTAATCGTCGAGTTTGCCAAGGAGCAGTACGAGAAGGGAAAGCCTCTGGTGGATGCGGCGCTCGAAGGGGCCAGGCTTCGCCTGCGGCCGATTTTGATGACTTCTTTTGCATTTATCCTCGGTTGCGTGCCTCTGTGGACGGCGACCGGCGCCGGATCGGTTGCCCGCCAAATTATGGGCACTGCGGTAATCGGCGGGATGCTGGCCGCCAGCGTGATCGGAATCTTTTTCGTGCCCGCGATCTTCTACCTGGTGGAGAAATGGTCAGGGGCTGGCAAGGAGCACGCTTCGGGGGCGTTGCCGGCGACGCCCGCTCCAGCGGAGGCGGACTAAGATGGCCCACGGCGAGAAAGGCCCGAAGAAAGAGCAGCGGAGCAAGCATATGCAGAAACTGGCGGCATTCATGGCTGCCATGATGTCCTCGAGCTTAGTCGCTGGAT
>QHZC01000247.1:5348-5796 GCA_003224515.1 Acidobacteriota bacterium | reverse complement strand
ACATCAAACAAATTCCCAACATGACGATGGGAGTTGGCCGCGTTCCCAATCCCGTCGAACTGTAGATAAGCGGAGGTCAGACCAGCCGCGGCGGCTTGCTTGCAAAACTCGGGGCTTTTGGCGAACTCAATGCCGTTGGTGGCCGCCTGCACTCTTTGATATCCAACCTGGCGGGCGTACCCCACAGCGTCCAAAAAATACGGTGATACCGTCGGCTCACCCCCTGAAAACAATACAGACATTTGGCGCTTGGGTTTCACCTGAATGGCGTTGTCCAAGAGCGTTTTGATGTCGTTCCAGGTTAACTCATGGACGAACCCGACTTGGTTTGCGTCCATAAAGCACGGGTCGCACATCATGTTGCACCGGTTCGTCAAATCCACGGTCAGTACCGAGCCACGGCCGTGCTGGATGGTGCTCGCCCCGTGGTGATGAACGTGCCCGTCGT
>QHZC01000247.1:0-5340 GCA_003224515.1 Acidobacteriota bacterium | reverse complement strand
TTTGCTCCAGGTGCCGTGAAAAGTCCGGATCGGTGGAAATCACGTCCTCGAAATGGCCATGCTTCGGGCAATCTTTTACCATCAGGATCTTCCCATCGCGCTCAATAATGTGGGCTTTAATTTGGCCCGGTGCTTCACTATCCAGCAGCGTAGAAAGGGCCGTGGAGCCCTCCAGGATTTCCTTGCGAATCTCAGGGACACATTTTGGACAGAGAGAGTCCGTCTCGCGAGGCCAGCCCAGCGGTGGCTTGGTTTTCTCCCACGACTTCAAGACTGGCTTATCCGACCACTTGGGGGTGAACGATGATCGCGGACGGATGCGGTTCAATCTGTCGAAAACAAACCACGCACCGCGAGCCCAGTAAGTGAAAACCTTCTCGGCATATTTCTCGCCCCTCCTGAAATGGCTGATGGTCTTGACGGACGCACGCATAATCCCTCCTTAGAACCTCTCACGTTGGCTGCCTGTTGAGGAGGTTCGTCACAAGCCTTGTTCTTCGGCCGGGACTAAGAGGAGGCACTCCATCAACAGTTGCTGCCTCGTTTGCTTCAATGCGATTGCCGAGGGTGTTTTTGCTTGGCGGGCAGGCTAAACGCTGCCAGTAACTTAGGGGCCTCTGCTGATCAATAGGCGTGTAATTTGCGAACCCGGGACTGGATATTCGCGGCGAGCTCTCGCCGGTGGACAGGCTGCGTGCCGACGGCGAAAACGTCCGTGATCCGGACCAGATTCTAGAATTTGGACGGAGTGATCCTTAGTTTCTTGATCTTCTCATAGAGCGTACTTCTGGGAATCTCCAAGAGTGTTGCCGCCTTCTCGACGTGGCCATTCGCGGCCGCAAGCACCTTGTCAATATGGCGGCGCTCGACTTCGACCAGGGACAGGTTCAAGTCAGCATCGCTGTTGGAAGGAGTTGTGGCGGCATCCAATTGCAGTTCTTGTCGGCGGATCACATTCGAATCACTCAAGAGCACCGCACGCTCGAGAACATTCCGTAGTTCTCGGATGTTTCCCGGCCAGGAGTAAGCCTGCAACGCTCGCACCGCATCTTGTGCTAGGCGAAGGTCCCGGCGCGAAAGGTCGGAAGCAAACGCTTCGAGGAAACTTTGTGCGAGGATGGGGATATCCTCCGTTCTCTCTCGCAACGGCGGGATAACGAGCGGGATGGTATTAATGCGGTAGTAGAGGTCGCTTCGGAACTTACCTTCCTGCACGAGCCGACGGAGATCCTGATGTGTAGCAGCAATGAGGCGAACATTGACCTGTCTCTCGCGAACATCTCCTAGCCGGCGGAAACGCTTCTCTTCCAGAACTTTCAGCAGCTTCGCCTGCACCGCAGTGTCCATGTCGCCGATTTCATCCAGAAACACAGTGCCCTGATGCGCCACTTCAAGAAGGCCGGGCTTGCTAGACGCGGCGCCTGTGAACGCCCCCTTTTCGTGCCCGAACAACTCCGTCTCCAGGAACTCGCGAGAAAAACCAGCGCAGTTGAGGTCTACGAAAGCCTCTTCCGCCCGCGGACTGTTGTTATGGAGCCACGCGGCCAGGACACCTTTGCCAGTGCCACTCTCGCCTTCAACGAAAACAGGGCTCTCCGAGTGAGAGACCTTTCGGGCCTCGTACGCCAATCGCTTTATGGCCATGCTCGGACCGGCAAACGGATCTGGGCGATCGTAATCTTGCCTGGTCTTGCTGGCGAGTTCCTTTTGGCGAATTCGGCGACTCTCGAGGGCGCGGCGCAACATTACTAGGAGGGTAGAGAGTTCCGTTGGTTTGGTGAGAAAATTCTCCGCGCCTTCCTTTATTGCCCGAACGGCCATATCGATGGAACCATAGCCCGTCAGAATGATCACGGGAACTTGTGAATCGATATGCTTCAGCTTGGGAAGTAAATCCAAGGCCGTTCCATCGGGAAGAACCTGATCCAAAATGGCTGCGTCGAGGGAGGAGCCTCGGAAGGCCTGTTCTGCCCCGCGGCAGTCAGTTGCCAGCTCCACTTCGAATCCTTCCGAATCCAAGTAATCTCGGATTCCGAAGCGTATTCCATCTTCATCATCGACTACCAAGATTCTGTAGCTCATCGGCTCGCTCTCCTGTTCCGGGGGCGTCCGAAACTATGGGCAAGTGGACTCTTACAACTGCTCCGCCTTTCGACCGATTGTCAGCACTAATTTCTCCCCCATGCTCTTCCACGGTGCGCTGCGCGATGGCCAGACCGAGCCCCGTTCCTCCTTTACGAAGCGTAAAAAACGGCTCGAAAACGCGCCCCAAAGCTTCGGGGGGAAACCCAGTTCCCGAATCCTGGACTACACAAGCTACCCACGTTCCGTCCGAGTCGTGGTTTTGCCTCACCTCAACCGAAACGTTGCCTCCAGGGGGCGAGTGCTGGACCGCATTCTCTAAGAGGTTTCGAAAAACGATTCTGAGGCGGTCGGGATCCATTCGCACTTGGGGGGACCCGTTGCGTATATCAACGCGTATTTCCACCCCGGCTCCCTTGGCCTGAGTTGAACACGCGTCGACTGCTTGTTCGATAACTTTCGCGATTGGATGCGGTGAAAGGCGGAATTCAAAAGGCTTGCCATATTCGAGCAGATCTCTCATTAGCCGGCTTATGCGATCCAGTTCGCCCCGCAGGATGCGAACGTAGTTTTCGTATTCCGGCCGCGTCCCCAGGCGGGCTTCCATCGCGTCCAGCGTCGAAGAGATGCCGAAGATAGGGTTGCGCACCTCATGGGCGACACCTGCAACTAGTGAGCCCATCGCGGACATGGTGGCAGTGCGGCGTAGCGATTCCTGAAGCTTCATCATTTGAGTGATTTCGCGGATTACAATCAGGATGCGAGGTTCGTCGATCCCCGGCTCCGTAAACATGTTCGCAGTGACTTCCCAAGTGCGCCCACTGCCAGCGTCCTGAGCTTCAACAGAGATCGGCTCACGGGTATCGCGAATAGCGGCAGCCAGTTGGCCGGCCTTGCTCCATAGTCCGCCGGAACCAAGGCTGGCGATAGGGCGGCGGTACATCTCCTCAAGCGCAAGCCCTGACAATTCGCTTGCCGCCCGGTTTGCCTGGAAGGCAGCGCCGCCAAGATCCAGGATGAAAATCGGGAATTGCAAAGCATCGAAGGTGTGCAGCCAATCCCCTGCGGACTTCCGTGCTTCCGCTTGCAGTTTCCTGTGACCCTCTACAGCCCTCCGGCGTTCCGCTGATTCCTGGCGCAGCCTTGCCGTCATTCTTTGCAAGTCTCCGCGGGTGGCGCTTGCGGTCTCCAACTGACTCACAATCCGGTTAATGTCTTCCGCCAAGTATCTGAGTTCGCCTTGGCCATGAGGTTCGATGCGATGCCCAAACTCGCCGCGCCGGATTGCCTCGGCCGCATCTTTGAGCATTTTCACCGGCCGCGTCACCACGCCGATCACAAAAACTGTAATCCCCGAAGCGGCCACTATGAACAAGGCAATCTGCCAGAGAACCCGCTCCATCTCGCGCCGGTTGGCCTCGCGTAGAGCCGCAACTTCTGCGTTCAGATCGCGAGCTACGCGATTTGCCACTGCCTGTCGGCCATCTTCATCTTTCATAGGTTCCGGAGTTGTCGCCGTGTTGGACTTGCTCAGCCGGGTCAGGTTGTCCAGGGGCGCTTCTACCGATTTCAGGCCCGTGTAGAGCAACGCCAATAGCGTCACCCCAAGCGCCAAAATGGCTCCGAGGCCCAACGCCACGATTTTGGCCATCGTGAACCGCATGTTAACCATAATTAATTAAGTGTGACGCACGGGACAATGGGTTGCCTCCGGTCGGCAGCCGAGCGGGGCGTCGAGTGGAGAAGTTTTGTGCCTCCTACTTAATATTGTGTGGCAACTTTAGCCGCAATCCTGGCAATACTCTAGTTCGGAAGGGGTAAAGCCCCTAAACACGCTCCAAGATCTTGTTCTTGGGTCTTTTCACGCGAACGGGTGTCGACCCAACTCGACAGCGCGGACGCCGGGCCAAGGTCTCATAACAACTCGTCGTACAACTCGATTCTGGAGGGGATGGACGGGTGTTTTTTGTTCATTTCCCGATTCCTTCCGAATATGGACCTCAGTTCCTCCCCGTTCAAAGGAAACTTCGTCCATAGCCAATTTCATTAAGTGGATGCCGCGTCCGTGTTCGGCACTTAGGTTTTCGACCGCCAGAGGATCAGGAACCTTATTGGGGTCGAATCCATGTCCTTGATCTCTGACGACGATGAACACTCCCTTGGTGCCTTGGCAGCAGCAACGGACATGAACCAGCTTGCGAGCGTCCAGGCGATTGCCGTGGAGCATCGCGTTACTCACGGCTTCCCGAAGCGCCAGTTCAACGAACTCCTCGTTTCCGCGAACGCAGAGGGATCCGGCGATGAAACTCATGAGCCAGTCGACGAACGGTGAGATCAGGGCAATCTCGCTCCGCAGCCAGGTGTGCACCTCCAGCGGAGCACCAGTGAAACGAGGTTTGCGTAGCGCGGACTGCAGAGATTTAAAACTGCCTACCCAAATCATTTCTGCAACCTCCTTCCAGGACCCGCCTGACCTGAATATTCAATGTGGCCAGCCATCAGTTGCTGGAAGCAGATTTGAAGGTTCAAGCCCGTCTGGAGGCGGCCCTGGAATTAGTGAGCCAGCTTTCCTCCATCCACCGGGATAGAGGAGCCAGTCATGTACGACGCGTTTGCCGAACCCACAAAAGCGATCACGTGAGCGATCTCCTCCGGTGTTGCCAGACGCTTGAGGGGAACTGTCGAGACGAGCGCCGCCTTATTCTCATCTGTGTTGGTGAAGCGTGTGAGCATGCCCGTATCCGTAGTGACCACAGCGATTACGTTTACCCGAACTCCGGTCCCCGCGACTTCCAGTGCAGCGGACTTTGTCAGTCCTTCCACCGCATGTTTACTCGCCACGTTTGACGATGCTTCCGCTCCCCTGTGGCAGCATCACCCTCAGTTCGTGCTTCATGCTTAACAGCACGCCCAGTACGTTGGTATCAAATGTAGCCGCGTAGCTCTCTGCGGTCTGTTCTGTTACGAAACCCCGCAATCCTTCCGTCCCGGCATTATTGACTGCAATATCCAGGCGTCGGAAGCGCTTGACCGTTTGGTCCACAAGGTTGCGCACGTCCTCATCCTTGCGGACGTCAGTACGAACAAAAATGGCCTCTGCTCCGAGCGCTTGTAACTCTGCAACTAGATCCTGTCCTTGTTTATCTCGACGACCGGACACAACAACACGTGCTCCTTCTTGCGCAAAGATTACTGCGGCAGCGCGACCAATTCCGGTCAGTGCGCCGGTAATCAAAACAACCGGGGAACTCATAGCTC
>QHZC01000244.1 GCA_003224515.1 Acidobacteriota bacterium | reverse complement strand
CAAGCCGGTTGGGTACCTGGATCTGGAATTCGACCTCAGCCGGAGCGTGCCTCTTCAACTTAATAGCTATTCGTTCGGTATCGGCGTGGACTTAAGTTGGCTCCTCGGCCCGCACGTTCACTGATTGAACGTCGTTTCGCCATCATGCTTCCCAACATTAGAAAAGAAGCAAGGTAATTACGCCGAGCGATCGGCGATGTCCGAGAGGACCTTCGGACGGTGGGAGGTCAACGACATGGCCACCCCGGTTACTCTGCCGACCACATCTACATCGCCGGGAAACGGAAACCTGCGAACCGGCCACCGAGAGGCAGAAAAGGGAATGATGCTGAGGTTCCCTCCGTCCACCTGGCACCACCCGCAGGCGAATCCTTCGCGAAGTTGCAGGAAGTAGATCGGCCGATCAAAGTTGGTCTCCCATCCGCGGGACTGAATTCTCGTGTCGCGGTCGTCGATCTGAACCAGGGAACCGGGAGGGATGAAGGGGTGAAGCGTGAAATCCTTCATTCCGACGTAGCCGTACAGCCGTTTCTTGATTCCGACGTGCTGCAGGAAAGCCAGGGGAATCTCGCCCCAAGCCTGGACCATTCGCGACAGTAAGTGCGTCTCACTCAGATCAAGTTCCGGATTAATCTTCACTGGGAAGGTGACACGGCGATTCAAGTCGTGAACATCAGGTGAGATCAGGTGTGTCTGCGGCAGCTGAATTTCCATCTGCCATCTCGGGATTTCTTCCAGGTTCAACCCATAGATGTCCAAGAGGTCTCTGAAACTTACGCGATAGATCACACACAGGCTGAAAAGCTTGCAGATGCCGGGCGGTTCGGCCCCCGGTTTCTCCATTTCACTCAGGGAACTGTGGGGAATCAGGAAGGCCTTGTTCCCGGCCAGGCGAGAGATGCGCCGGCTGTATTCTTCTACCCCGCGAGTCGTAATTCCCAGTGCGAGCCGCAAGGCTTTGATGCGCACGCCCGGGTAATTCGAGTTGCGCGCCGTAAGGATGGTCTGTCGATTGGAAGATGGCATAGCTACTCGCTAACCTTGAGACACACTAATCACAGCTGACGAAGACAGATTGGGAACTCGTTCGCCTTTTTGTCCGAGGGGCAGGGGTTAGAAAAAAGCGGCCGGCGAACGAGCCATGTTCACGGGGGGTCGCACTTCGAAACCAGAGGCCACCGGAGACTTACCCCGTGTAGTGCGTTGCCAATTCGGTGGCGGGTCGTATTATATAACGGTTCCCAACAATTACAATTCAAAGCAGAGAAGTTCCTCGACTCATTTGGGCTCGGACATCGATAGGGAAAGCGCAATCAAGCCCCTGATCAGCTAACCAATATGCCGCGCTGATGGCCGGGATTTCGGGCAGATTCCTGGTCCAGGAAAAATCCTTGGTCCGGTATTCGGCCATGATTCTTGCGGCGTCTCCTTCACGAGTGTCGGCTGGCGGCTCGCGTTCAGAAGGCTGTACAGCGGCTCCTTCGAGAATATCCACGTAAGCTAATTTGTGAAGCACTTCTCGTGCGATCCCGCGTGTCCAATTTTTGGGCAAGGGAAATTTTTTTTACACATCGCCGATGCTCCTCGGCCAAGATGCACACGGTAGAAAAAACGAATAGGCGTACAAGAAGAGAGCGATTCGACTGATTCAACGAAGGTTTTGCCGTTTCTCCCTGCCTCGGCCCCCTAGCCCTCAAAAGTAACGAGTCCTGAATGCTTGGTTTCGTGTGAGTTCGACTTCACGCGGGAGAGAGAACAAATGACCCTGGGTAACAATACCATTTGGATGATCTCACCAGATGTTCGCTCGA
Organism: Acidobacteriota bacterium; assembly: GCA_003224515.1. Classification (GTDB taxonomy): domain Bacteria; phylum Acidobacteriota; class Terriglobia; order Acidiferrales; family UBA7541; genus Acidiferrum. The sequence continues at coordinate 5,756 of QHZC01000244.1, read as the reverse complement.
CCTACACAGAAGATGGAGCAGTACTGCTGGACATCAAGAAGGGCGTCTGCTACGGGTTGAATCCGACTGCCGCCCGTGTGTGGGGGACCATCGAGGGCAACAGCCAAGGGCTGACGCTAGAAAGTATTGTAAATGCCATGGAGCGGCACTTCCCTGTTCCCCGCCAGCAGCTGGCGGGAGACACGGCGGAGTGCCTCCAGAAACTGCTGCACATGGGCCTCATCCAGCTCAATGGCCACAGCAGATCCTCCGATGCCCCGCCGGGAGGAAGCTAGTCTCCTGCTAGCTAAGGCGGCAAACTCACTCCCATCAATGTAGGCGAAATGTCCCGCGTGACGCGGTTAGAGACAGTTGATCAGACCCGATGAGGGCGCTACTTGCGAGACTAAAGATGTTCGAACAGACAGTCTCACCTGGCCCGCCGAGAGACTTTCCTCCAGCCAAAAACAAGACTCACAGTGAGGAGCGAAAAATCATATGAATTACGAGCGACCGAACATTGAGCATTTATTCCCCACCAGCGTAACCGCACAGCAAGTTTTTGCAGTTCAGGGTTGTGCAATCGACTGGCGCGTCAGAAAACTTCAGGAATTCATCGATGCCAGTGACGGCAAGACAGGATGGGATTTCTGTGCGGTTTGCCAGCACCTGCAACTCGGCATCTCCAGTGGCCACGCCGCAAAAATTTTCAAACGTCTTACCGGTATTGGACTCCGAGAATATGCCAAGCGCCGGCGCTTGAAGACCGCCGCCGACCGACTGAAATGCACACCAGGTCCCGTCAAGGAGATCGCCGCGGATTTGGGATATCGAAGTCCGCGTGATCTGGCAAGGCGATTCAAGCAAGTATTTCAGCTGACTCCGACGGAATTTAGAAGGACCCACCGTCTTCTTGACGCCGTATCGTCTCCTGAGTCGAAGAACAAGCTCCTCGCCAGGACACGCCCCTGGAAGGGTTCGCTCTTGGCGAAGAAGTCTAAGTCTATCGCTCGCCGAGGAGAGGTTGCTGCTTGAACTTCAGGTTGCTCATGACCGGAGCCGGACGGATGGGTCGAGGCTCTGCCGTTGCGGATCCTCGGGCCGCAGAGCAGGAAGGTTCTTGTGGCCTCCTGGTTCTTAAGGCGATGCGTAACGAAGGAACCGCCTGAGTTGTGCAGCCGCCAAAGGGCTCATTCGCGGCAACCTGTGGGGAGGAGATAGCGATCTTTAGCCACATATGGCCCTGAAAATTCACACAAGGTGGTTCCTCTCCCAGTTCAAGCCTTTTCTGGCGGCGCATTTTCTTAGTGTGTCCCTAATCGTTCTCAGCAGCCTCATGTACTTGCTCGATCCCTTGCTCCTCAAGTGGCTCATCGATGGAATCCTTCCAAAAAAGGATCTGCGACTTTTGTTATATGTCGCCGCTGCTTTTTTCGCCATTTATCTGTTTCGGCTGGGGTTTTCTGCGCTCGCCGAGCTGGTCAGTTTCCGAACCGTTCAGAAACTCGCATTCCGGATACGCCTGGGGATGCTCGAGCAGATGCACCGTCTTTCCGCGGAATTCCACGAGAGCACTCCGGTGGGAGAAAAACTCTACCGTATGGAACAGGATGTCGACCAAGCCGCGGAGCTGGGGTCCAGCCTTGTGCCCTATGTTCTTCAGACAGCGTTTAACACGCTGTTTGTCTTAATCACACTTTTTTCCCTGGACTTCCGGCTTACGTGCATGGTCTTGCCCCTCACGCCTTTCTTTTTCATCTTTAGGAGGTATTTCGAGGAGCGTTTGAAACAGGCCTCGGAATTGGTGCAACAGCGCTCCAGCAAAGAAAACAGCTTTCTTCAGGAACAACTGTCTTCGATCGTTCAGATTCAGCTCCTGAACCAAGAACGAACTCAAGCTGAAGCATACCTGAAACGTGCTATCGCAAAGGTGAAAGCCCTGAACGACCGGAATCTCATCGAGATCCTGTTCACCACCTGCTACGTGGGAGTGATCGCTCTCGGGACCATCGCGATTCTCGGCTATGGCGGATACCGCGTGTTTGTGGGGGCCTTGACGGTAGGAGGACTTGTCGCTTTCTACAGTTACATGGCCAGGCTGTTTGATCCCCTTCATGCCGCAGTGGACATCTATGCACGACTAAATCGTCTCGGCACGAACATCCGCCGAATTCAAGAGGTGATTGCACTTGTTCCGAAGGTATACGACAGACCGGGAGCGCTGGGCTTCTCCTCCCCGGTTCGTGGCTCGGTTGAAATGGAAAATGTCCATTTTTCCTACGGAAATCGCAAGGCCACCCTCGAAGGTCTTAATCTCAAGCTCGAGGCCGGAGAGAAAGTTGCACTGGTCGGCGTCAGCGGGAGCGGTAAGAGCACCATCGCGAAACTGATTGCCAGGCTGTATGACGTAAATCGTGGGTGCGTTTATATCGATGGTATTGATATCCGAAATGTGAGCCTAGAAAGTCTACGAGCCAAAGTGTGTTACCTCATGCAGGATGCGGTTCTCTTCGACCGGACTCTCAAGGAAAACCTGATTCTTGCGAATCCTTCGGCAAGCAATGAACAGCTCGGCCGCGCGATTGAAATTGCCGGCCTCGAAGACCTGCTTCGTAAACTCCCCGCAGGATTGGAGACGCCCCTGGGGCCCCGAGGGAACCTGCTATCTGGAGGAGAGCGGCAGCGGGTCGCGTTGGCTCGGGCAGTCCTGCAAAAGGCGTCTGTGTTGATATTCGATGAGTCTAGTTCGGCGCTTGATGCCGCCACCGAGCGAAGGATTTTCGCGAATCTGGCTCAGCACTTCAGGCGCGAAACATGTATTTTGATTTCGCATCGAATTTCAGCTCTTCGTTGGGTAGACCGCATCGTGGTTCTTGAGCAAGGTGGCATCCAGGAACAAGGCACTCACGACCAATTGATTCAGCGTGGAGGCCCGTATGCGCACATGTGGAATCCCGATGCGGCCGAGGAAAGTGTTGCGATTCCCGAAGAGCCTCCCTACTACTGGGCCCAAAGTCAATTGACGTCCTCCCCGCCGCTTGCGGCGAGGATTCCTACGGAGCCGGATGTTTAGTCCGGTCTCTTCGGTGGGTTCCTGCTTCACAGATCAGCCGTACTGCGCCGCATCTCCACAGGCTTCACATCGGACCTGTCCGGCCCTAGGTCTTTTTGGGACGCGAGGAGTCTTAGGATGGAGCGGAAGAAAAAAGCAAGCCTTATATCCCCGGCCGGAACGCCGGGCTTTACGGCCAGTTTGGTAATTCTACGCCGGGAAAATGAGCTTCACGCCCAGGAAAAAGCAAATGACCGAAAAGGCCTCGACGTGACCGAAAAGGCCCCGACAAGACGGAAAAGGCCTCTCGTTTTTTGTTGAACCGACAAGCGCGACCGTGGATTATTGCGCGGATGCAGCGCGGTTTTTCGAACGAGGTTCAGCGCATGAGTTTGACGTTCAGCGTCGCACCGCCGCCTACCAGGATTGAGCCGCTAAGTGAGATCTTGCATGGCGTGAAAATCTCTGACCCTTACCGTTGGCTAGAGGATCAGAAATCTCCATCTACCAGGCGGTGGCTGGAGGCCCAAATCGCCCACGCCCGCGCTCATTTAGACGCCGTCCCGGGCAGGGACCGCATCAGAAACCGCATACGGGAGCTACTGGATGTCCCGTTTGTCTCCGAGCCATGGAAATCCGGCGAGCGATATTTCTTTCATAAGCGATCACCTGGTCAAGAACAGCCGGTAATCGTGATGCGAGAGGGTGCATCGCCCAACGAGATCGTTCTCGTTGATCCCGCCGAGCGAGGTGGGGCAGTTGTCGTCGGCATTCTTGCGGTTTCGGTTGACGGCAAATATCTTGCGTATAGCGTGCGGTCGGGCGGCGGCGATGCTTATACCGTTGAGTTCTTCGACGTAGAGCGAAGGCAACCCCTCCCGGATGGCCTCCCCAATGGCTATTGCCTGGGACTCGCTTTTTGCTCGGATGGCAAGGGGTTCCACTATTCCCACGTACCGGCGAAGGAAGCCCGCGAGCCGCGCCGCTCCGTTTGCCGGCATACATTCGGAACGAGCATGGAAAGTGACGTTGAGATTTTTTCTGTCGAAAGCAAACAACGTCTTCAATTGAACATGTTTTCTTTCTCGAATGGCCAGCAGCTGGGCTACATCGTCTCTTCGCTCGAAGATCCGCCCTCAAGCGACCTCTATGTTCATGATTTGGCGGAAAACAAGCCGCCGCGCCTGATCGCCAAAGAGGTCAAAGGGCACTTCCATCCTGTTCCAAGCGGCGATCACCTCCTGGTGATGACCGATTGGGCCGCGCCCAACTACAAGATTTTGGCCATTGATCCGGGCAACCCTGAGGAAAGAAATTGGCGCGAACTGGTCCCGGAATCGGAGAGACAGATCCAATGCTTTGCGGTCATGGGAGAATTGATATTCGTCAGTTACGTCCTGGACAGCACCAGCCGCGTTGAAATATTCGACCAATCAGGAAAGAAGCGAGGCACCCTGCATTGCCCTTCGAAGGGCACGGTGCAGCTTCAACCCTGGCCATCCCAAAGCGACACGTTGTTCTACCGCTTCAGTTCTTTCAACCACCCGCCGGAGATTCGGGCCTACCACGTGCCGAGCGGTGAATCTGCACTCTGGGCAAAGAGTTCCGTTCCCTTTGACCCTTCCTCCATTGAAGTTAGCCGGGTGACCTATCCATCGAAGGACGGAACGGAGGTCCCCATGTTCTTGGTCTTTAACAAAAACAGCGAGCGTGAAGGCCCGCGCCCAACCTTTCTTACCGGTTATGGAGGCTTCGGGGCCAGTATCACACCGCAGTTTGCCGTCTATGCCGCCTTCCTGATTGAACGCGGTTTCTTGTTTGCGATCGCGAATCTGCGCTCGGAATTGGGGAAGCACTGGCACCTGGCCGGAAAACGGCACAACCGGCAAAATGCCTTCAACGACTTTATCTCTGCGGGCGAGTGGCTCTTAGCTCGCGGATACGCTGCTCCAGATAAGTTGGCCATTGGAGGCGGATCAAATGCCGGCCTGCTTGTTGGCGCAGCTCTTACGCAACGCCCGGATTTGTTCCGGGCGGTTCTCTGTCAGGGTCCGCTACTCGACATGCTGCGCTATCACAAGTTCGATCAAGCCGACCTGTGGCTGGAAGAGTATGGGTCGGCTGAAGATGCGGATGATTTCCGGTGCTTGAAGGCTTATTCGCCCTACCACCAGGTGAAACCTGGAACTGCTTATCCGGCGGTGATGCTGATTTCCGGCGATGCAGACACCCGTTGCAACCCAATGCATGCCCGCAAAATGGCCGCTCGCCTGCAGGCTGCCACATCGTCCGGCCATCCCATTCTGCTCGACTACCGGCCCAATTGGGGGCATACACCGGCGCAACCGCTCAGCGCGCGCATTGATGCATTAACCGATAAGCTCGCCTTTGTCTGTTCAGAGCTCGGAGTAGCTGTCTAGTGACAAAAGAGGAGCGATCCCATGCGATTGCTGTTCTGGAAAGCCTTTTTCGGTCTTCTTGCCTACGACGCGCTTTTCTTGGGGCGCAATTTCGCGCGGTTGCACCGCGTCGTTCGCAAGTGGCCTTTGCCGCGCACAAATACAGCCGCGGACCTAACCGACCAGGTTTCCGACGCTATGAATCATGCCCTCATCTGGTATCCGAAGCGTGTCCAGTGCTTGCAACGCGCGGCCGTAACCACCTGTTTGCTCCGAAGCCTGGGAGTGCCGGCGACCATGGTCCTGGGCGCACAGAAGTTTCCGTT
>QHZC01000040.1:7006-7450 GCA_003224515.1 Acidobacteriota bacterium | reverse complement strand
AGGATAGGGCTTCCCGTATGCCCGTTCAACTGCGGCGCAAAAAGGTCTTTCCTGGAAAGCAGCACGACTTAGTATTCTGAAGCAGTCTGGGTAGTTCGGTCTAGTCAGCCGGACATCGTGATGAAGCCTTCCCCTCGGGGTAATTCTCGCCTGCGGAGTCAGTTTCTCGGCCTGGATCCTGGGTATCAGGAGGTAGGGCGGCCTTTTCGTAAGTCCTTTTGTATCTGTTAAATAACGAGGTAGCAATCGGACTCATCTTGGCACTGCGCTTATCCGACTGGGAGAACCGATGGGGCGCCTCGACGTGTATCCAAGAAGCCAATAGTCCGTTGGAAAGTCCCATAAAAACAGTACTAGCGGTACATTTGGAGGTACAAGAAAACACCCTATAAGTACTGACAGTACTAGTGTTCTGTGCGCTTTGGTTCCCTTCTGAGTACCCTC
>QHZC01000040.1:0-6909 GCA_003224515.1 Acidobacteriota bacterium | reverse complement strand
GAGCAGCCTTCCGCGGCTGTCGGAGGTCTACGACGCCTACGGCGTCGAGGTCAATGCTTTGTCCGTGAGCGAAATCTTTGAGCTGTACGAGCGCACCGGTTTTCTCTATCCCGACAAAGCTGCCCGTCTTCTTCCGCACCTCGAACAGGTCAGAGAGAACTGGCGTCGAATGTTGCGCGGTGGCGACTCCCTTCTCTACGTCCTGACGGCCGGTGACAAAAAAAGCGGCCGTGCTTCGATTGCCGTTTGGCGCACGACGCATTATGGCTGGACCTCGCAACACCTGGTTTCTGAGAACAACCCGGTCGCGTCGCGCGCGGTAATGTTGGCAGGAACGGCCGCGAGCATTCTGAGAGGCGTTGATGAGTCGCATCAAAATTGGTTTCGGCCAGAGAACCGTTTCCCCTCGAGAGTATTCGGATCACTGCCTTCAGGGGGGAGAGTTCGCATCGTCCCTTATGATCCTTCTCATGAAGAGGCCCTTTCCCTTATTGCTTCCGTCGCGCGCGGCAGTATTTACGTCGCCGCCGAGCAACTCACAACTGATCCTGAACTGACCGAGGTGGACCAATTGTACCGCGAGGTAGGGCTGCGGCGGACGCGTCGCGTGTGGCTAGCTTACCGGGAGTACAAGGATGAACCGATCGGTGCGGCTATCGTCTATCGCGGTCCTTTGGGCCTGAACTTCAGCTATATCGAGAATCGCTGCGACCTGCTGCTGCATCCCACGCTTCCCGAGGCTGATGCTGTGGACGTTGTGGCTTCGCTCCTCAGAGCATCTTCTTCCGCTTATGAGGACTTTGAGCTTGACGCGATTCCGGTGATCGCCGAGGAAATTGCCGCGCCTGCCCTATTGCAGTTGGGGGCAGAGTTCCTCCGCCACTATTGCCAGGGGGCGTGGTTACAGGAAGGACAGCTCCGCTGTTATCGGCACGTGGAGGGCTTTTATTCAAGAATACTGGCGCGGGTTGAGAAACATGCGATGCAGCCAACGCTCATAGCTTAGGAATGGCGATGCCTAGAGGCACTCAAACGGCAGACTACATCATGGACGATCCCCGCGAGGCATTGCGCCTCGAGCTCAAGGTCGATCCCGATGCTTGGGCGCAAAAGTACCTGAGCCATCGTTTCCGCCCGAGCGTAGAGGTCCTTTCGGTGGGATGCGGTCCCGGCGTCATTCTACGCGCAGTAAGCAAATTGGATTCTTCTATTCGGGCAACGGGCATAGACATCAGCAGAGACCGCTTGCAGCAAGCGATGCAGAATAATCGCGAGAATACGCGTGTGAAATTCGTTTGCGGGGACGCTCACTCGATGGAGTTGCCGTCCAATAGCTTCGACCTGGTGTACTGCCGCATGTTGCTCGAATACCTGAAGGAAAAGGAACGGGCCGTGTCTGAAATGACGAGGGTCGCGAAGCCCGGAGGCATCGTCCTGCTGCAGGACCTGGACGGCCAGCTTTTGTGGCACTACCCGAGTGACCTCGCTATGCAGGGGACGCTTGAAAAGGTTGTAACGGCTCTGGCTGCTACAGGATTTGACCCGTTCGTCGGCAGAAAACTCTTTTGGTTGGCGCAGAATGCGGGACTGACGAATATCGATGTCCAGGTCGAGTGCTACCACTTAATTGCTGGCGCGGCCGATCCGGACATCTTGAGGCAATGGGAGATGAAACTGGAGATTGCCAGACCGCAGCTAGCCAGGGTGCTCGGCAGTGAAAGCGAAGCCCGTGAACAGTCACGGGGGTTCCTCGAATATCTTCGCCGACCCGACACGCTTACATATTCGACCGTTTTTACAGTAACGGGAGAGAAACCTTCATGAGTTCCAACTTCTCATTTTCACCAAGACCATTTTCACTCGCGGCAGAGATCGGCGCAAAGACCGACGAACCATTCTGGTGGCGTAGCTCTCGCCATCACTTGCGGAGGTTTGTGGGGATCTCCTTTGAGAGCTTGCAAGATAAATGGGCCTCTTTTGGGATTAGAACAATATCTTAATTCTGATTGCAGCTAGTGTTCGTCTGGGGTGTGTACATGAATGACGGTAAGAATCAACATCTGGAACGAGGAAGGGACCCGTTCCGTCTGTCCGAGATGGTTCAGCGCAGGGAATCGCGCGCTTGTCTTGCTGACAATTTTATAGAAGGGAACTCAAATATGCTGTTCAATCACAACTACAAGAACGGCCCGGCGATGGGCGCCGGGCGCATTCTCTTAGCCAGTTTCCTCGCAGTTTGCCTTACCGCTACCACGGAAGCCCAGACTTCACGAAGCGTGCGCGACGTTACTGCCATGAGTATGGAAGACCTGATGAATATGCAGGTGACCTCGGTCTCCAAGCGCACGCAAAAAGTGGCGGACGCTGCGGCTGCGATTTTTGTGATAACGCAAGAAGATATACGGCGTTCGGGAGCGACCAGCATTCCTGAAGCATTGCGACTGGCACCGGGCCTTGAAGTGGCTCGGATTGATCAGAACAAGTGGGCCATTGGTTCGCGTGGCTTCAATGGACGTTTCGACGATAAATTGCTGGTTCTGATTGATGGCCGAAGTGTTTACACCCCGCTGTTTTCCGGTGTGTATTGGAATGTCCAAGATGTGATGCTAGAAGACGTGGAAAGGATCGAAGTGATCCGCGGCCCGGGAGCAACGCTGTGGGGAGCCAACGCCGTGGACGGCGTCATCGATGTCATCACCAAAAAGGCCAAATCCACCCAGTCCGCGATCGTGACGGCCGGAGCCGGAACCGAGGAGCGGGCCGCTGGTGGAGCTCGTTATGGCGGCAAACTGGGCGACAATACCCATTACCGAGCCTACACAAAGTATTTCGATTGGGGGCCTTCAGCATACCCATACCCATCGGGTATGACTGCTCACGACGGCTGGGATGCCTTGCGCGGGGGATTTCGCGCGGATTGGACACCGGCTGGAGCTAACTCGCTGACGCTGCAGGGAGATATTTATCGCAGCCGATTCGACGAGACTCTCACAGTGGCGTCGTTATCCCCTCCCTATTCAAACACGTTCCCCAATGATGGGAAGTACAGCGGAGGAAACCTCCTCGGCCGTTGGAATCATACTTCCGAAGGCTCTTCGATGTCGTTGCAGATGTACTACGACAATACGACGATTACCGACCATTCTCTTTTCGGAGACCATCAAAACATACTCGACATCGATTTCCAACACGGGTTTCACGCTGGGGATTCACAACAATTTGTATGGGGACTTGGCTACCGCTCGATCCGTGATAAGAACGACCCCAGTTTTACGGTTTCTCTACAGCCTAATCAAGTCACTCTCAACCAGTTCAGCACATTCCTTCAGGATGAAATCAGCTTGGTTGACAATCGGCTGCAAATCACACTCGGTTCCAAATCTCTGGAACCTCACTCCAAATCAATCGATCTGGACCGCGGTATCACGCGCGGTACGGACTCCGGCCCTAACCGAAGAGGGCCTGAGGCTAAATTCAGCGGTTATACCCCCGGGGACCCTTTCGAACCCCGCGCCATTCCCAGCGGTGGTGGCAGTATTCGGGAGCCCTCAGTTCAACTCAGAGGACCTCCTCGCGTATGAACTCGGTTACCGAGTGCAGGCAACCAGCAACCTTTCGCTCGACATTGCAACGTTCTACAACAATTACTCAAATCTTCGTACTGCGGAGCCGGGCACGCCTTTTCCGGAAGGCAGTCCCGCTCCGACTGACATCGTCATACCCTTTGTCGCAGGTAACAAGATGAGCGGTGGAACTTACGGCGTTGAACTGTTTGCAGACTGGAAAGTAGTTCCGAAGTGGAGGCTTGTGGGTTCCTATAGCTATCTGCAAATGGACATCCACAAAAACGCAAACAGTCAGGATCCGACTCCCGACAATCCGAACGGCTCAAGCCCTCGTCATCAATGGTATTTGAGGTCATCGGTCGACTTGCCCAAGCATTTTGAGCAGGACACCACCCTTCGATTTGTGGACCGCCTTCCCAGCCTGAACTTGCCCAATTACTACTCTTTGGATGCGCACTTGGGCTGGCGACCGGTTACAAAACTGGAATTGTCGGTCGGCGGCCAGAATGTGCTGAATAACTGGCACTTGGAATTCATGCCGGATTTCGTTAATACCTCCCCGACCGTGGTGAAGCGCAGCATTTTTGGAAGTATTACTGTGAAATTTTAGGTTGATTGCCGGGTGAGCTCTGAGATTGCCCGCTACCAGTGGACGGTTAATTTGATGTTGAGACGACTGGGAATTCTGATGGTTGCCCTCAGTGTTTCGCTGAGTTGGGCCACCGAGGCCTTTGCACAGGCCCGGGACTCGTCCGATTCCTCGGAATATCTGATCAAGGCCGGCTTCATTTTCAATTTTGCGAAATTTGTGGAATGGCCGACGAGCGCTTTTGCCCAGCCCGATTCTCCGATTGTGATAGGCATTTTGGGAACTGATCCCTTCGGAACGATAATCGATCAAATCGTCCAAGATAAGAAAATCGGGGCGCGGGGATTTGTCGTCAAACGGCTGAAATGGGGCAGCGACGTCAAGGAGCTCAGGGACTGCAAGATCCTGTTTGTGAGCGGGTCGGAAAAAGCGCACATTGATGAAGTGGTGCAAATTGTGAAAGGCCAGCCAATTCTGACCGTCGGTGAAACGCCTGGTTTTGCCGAGCGCGGCGGCATAATTCGGTTTACCGTGGAAGACAACAGAGTTCGATTCGAGATCAATGTTGAGGCGGCGCATCTAGCGGAACTGACCATCAGTTCAAGATTGCTGACCCTGGCGAGAATCATCCAACAACCCGCCGTAGAGGTGAGGAAGCCAGGATGATTCTTCAGAATCTATCCATCAAGCGGAAACTCACGCTGATAACCATGCTGACGAGTAGCATGGCACTGATCCTGTCCTCGGCTGGCTTTCTTATTTATGACCTGGTCTCCTTTCGCCACCTGCTCACTCAGGATCTGATGACTCAAGCCGAGATTATCGGATACAACAGCGCGGGGGCCATGGAATTTAAAGACGAACCCGCCGCCACCGCTACATTGGCAGCGCTCACCGCCAAAGAAGACATCGTCACTGCTGTCCTATATAGACCTGACGGAAAGATCTTTGCCTACTATTTTCGAGGTAGTGCGACCCTCCCAGCGTACCTTCCTTCCCGTTTGCAGGGCAAAGGCTACCGCTTCGAAGGAGGATACCTGGAGGTCTTCCACGATGTGACCCTGAATGGGGAACACGTCGGAACGCTGTTTTTGCAGTCGGACATGCGCCAGTGGAGCATGAGGGCCAGACGATACGCAGGTATCCTCATTATTTTCGTATTGGTTTCCGGATTGTTCGCATTTTTCGTCTCTTCGAAGCTTCAAGGATTGATTTCAAACCCCATTCTGCACCTAGAAGACACCATGAGAATGGTTTCCGCGAACAAGAACTATGCCGTTCGAGCTGTTAAGTCTTATGGAGACGAAATTGGAAGATTGATCGATGGATTCAACACCATGCTGTCCGAAATCCAGCAGCGGGATACCGCGCTCCAGAGCACTAACGGTGAATTGAAGACCAGGACGCAGGAGTTAGAGGAAGAAATCTTCCATCGGAAACAGACCCAGGAAGAGCTGCTCAATGCGAAGCATGCGGCCGAGGAAGCGAACCGGGCTAAAAGTACATTTCTTGCAAATATGAGCCACGAGTTGCGGACCCCGCTCAACGCCATCATCGGATATAGCGAAATGCTGGAGGAGGAAACCCGGGACTCAGGCAAGATCGAGAATGTTCAGGACCTCCGAAAAATCCAGACGGCCGGAAAACACCTGTTGTCGTTGATCAATGATGTGCTTGACCTTTCGAAGATCGAAGCCGGCAAGATGGTGCTTCACTTAGAGACCTTCGAAGTGTCACAGGTCATCGAGGAGATGGTCACGACCCTTCAGCCCGCCGCGGCAAAGAACGACAACTCAATTCACGTCCATCTGGCCGACAACGTGAACATGATGCGGGCCGATATCACCAAGGTCCGGCAGATCCTGTTCAACCTGCTGAGCAACGCCTGCAAATTTACGGACCACGGTACCGTCTCCGTGAATGTGGAGCAAATCAAGGTCGAGGATCGGGATTGGATTCAATTCCAGGTCCGCGACAACGGGATTGGCATCTCTGCCAAGCAAAAGGAAAACTTGTTTCAAGAATTTGCCCAGGCAGATGCCTCGATTGCCCGCAAGTATGGTGGGACCGGTCTGGGACTGGCCATTACTCACCGCTTCGTTCAGCTGATGAAGGGGCACATCTGGGTAGAGAGCGAGGTTGGCCAGGGCGCCATTTTTACGGTCCGGCTGCCCGCCCAAGTGGTCATCGAGACAGCTGATTCCGCGCAGCCAGAGAGTGCCAGCAAAGCGGTACCGGCCGAGACCAAAACGGGCTTGGAAACGATTCTGGTGATAGACGATGACCCGTCGGTCCGCGATCTGATGTCGCGCTTCCTGACAAGGATGGATTTCCACGTGGTCGCTGCCGCGAATGGAGAAGAGGGCATTCGCCTTGCCAGGCAAGTTCATCCGCTACTGATAACCCTCGACGTGGTCATGCCTGACTGCGATGGGTGGACCGTTCTGAATAGGCTCAAGAGCGATTCTGAGTTGGCGGAGATTCCGGTCATTATGGTCACGGTCGTTGACAATGAGGCTATGGGCTTGGACCTGGGGGCCTCCAATTATCTTATCAAGCCGGTCGATCGGGACCGTCTTGCTGTTCTTGTGGAAAAGCACCGGGTCACTCGGTCTTCCACTATCAAGGATGACAATCCGGTCCCCTTATCTTATGTAGCAGACCGCCAAGCAGACCGCCAAGCAGACGGCAAGACAGCCGGAAGAAGAGTTTCCAAGACTAGGAGAAACTAGAATGCAGAAAATCTTGCTAGTC
>QHZC01000246.1 GCA_003224515.1 Acidobacteriota bacterium | reverse complement strand
TCGATTTTCCGCTTTTGAGATTCCGCCCCCGCAGCTAATTTCAGCGCAAGCCGGAATTAAAAGAGGCAGAACAGCCTCCCGGCGCAGGCCCGGGCGCCTTTGGTTTTTCTCTTAATGTTTTCCCGCTGAACCCGCCGTGGATTTCTCGCCGGCAGGATGCGCGCCAAATACGCGATCGAAGATAGCATCCACATAGCGAAGTTGCCGCTGAAGATCAAACGTGTGCGCGAGCGCTTTCGCATCGAGGTACTTCGCGATGCGCGCATCCGTCGCAATACGGTCCCGGAAACTCGTGTCTGACTCCCACGCGGCCATGGCGTTTTCCTGCACCGCCTTGTAGGCGTCATCCCGGGACATCCCTTTCTCCACCAGATCCTGCAGCAATTGTCCCGAGTAAACGAGGCCGCGGGTGGATTCCAGAAGCATGTAGTCCACGAGAATCGTGGAATCGGGAAGGATAATTCGTTCCACGGAACTGTGGGAGATGTCGCGCTCGTGCCACAAGGCGACGTTTTCGAACGCGGCGAGCATGTTCGAACGCACGAGGCGCGCGAGGCCGCAGATTTGCTCGCACGTGACGGGATTGCGTTTGTGGGGCATGGCCGAGCTGCCGCGCTGTTCGCCGCTGAAGGGTTCTTCAGCCTCGCGGACTTCGGTACGCTGCAAATGGCGAATTTCGAGCGCGATTTTTTCGAGTGTAGCGGCGATGAGCGCGAGGGCGCTGAGATATTGCGCGTGGCGATCGCGCTGAATCACTTGCGAAGCGACGGGAGCAACGCTAAGCCCAAGGCGCTTGCAGATGCGCTCCTCTATTTCCGTGCCAAGATGCGAAGCATTGCCGACGGCGCCGGAAACTTTTCCAACGGCCATCTGCGCGGCGGCGGCGCGGAAGCGTGCGATATTGCGCTGATTCTCCGAAAACCAGTTGGCGATTTTCATGCCAAACGTGATGGGCTCGGCATGAATGCCGTGAGTGCGGCCGATCTGCGGGGTGTGGCGGAATTCGTGAGCGCGCACATCTAGAATTTCTCCGAACATCACCAAGTCCCGCTCGATTAATTTCGAGGCATCGCGAACCTGGAGAGCTTGCGCGGTGTCAACAACGTCATTCGAAGTCATGCCGTAGTGCAGCCAGCGGGCCGCCGCGGGATCTCCGATGGAATCGCCGACGGCCATAGTGAAGGCGATGACGTCGTGCTTCACGCGGGACTCGAGTTCGTTGATTTGCGTGACATCCACTTTGGCGCGGGAGCGAATCGCAGCGGCGGCATCCTTCGGGACCTGGCCTGCTTCGGCAAGGGTCTCCGTGGCGGCAAGCTCGACTTCCAGCCACTTTCGAAACTTGTTCGCGTCGCTCCAAACGTGGCCCATCTCCTGGCGCGTGTAGCGTGGTATCAATGCCTTCTCCCCAAAGCAAAAAGAAGATTCTGCGGGCAGTTCCCGGTGTTTGAGGATTTCCCTGCCGGGTGTCCGAAAATGGGATGAGCAGTCGCGGAAGCGAGCGATTGGCGCCGGGAAAGCGAAAGGATAGCGCGGATAAGATGCTTAGGAAAAAGGAGTTGCGCGCGCCAATGGAGCGGTAAGGGAGTTGCACGAGGCAGGGATGTAGGGTGTCTACAGGCTGGGTGTAGGATGTCGACGGCCTTGGATGGAACAAAGGGCAGGGTCATGACGTCATAAACGTAGAGAGAAAGCCAGAAGACAGCATGGCAAGAGCGTTCGAGGGACCTGATTGCGCATCGAAGGGATCGCATGAGGGACCAAGCGATGGCTGAGAAGAGAGAGCGGTACCAGAACCGGATTGAGCTTTTGCAGGGGACGCTGGACCTGCTGATCCTGCAGACGCTGCAATGGGGGCCGCAACATGGCTATGGGATCAGTGTGGCGATCCGGAATCACTCCGGCGAGTTGCTGCAGGTGGATACCGGTTCGCTTTATCCGGCGCTGCACCGGCTGGAAAAACAGAAATGGATCAAGGAGGAATGGAAAATTTCTGAGAACAAACAACGGGCAAAGTATTACCGGCTCTCGGCCACCGGCAAGAGGCAACTGACCAAGGAACGTTCCAAGTGGTCGCAGCTTTCGGATGCCATCGCGGGGGTACTGAACCCTGAGCAGAGATGACCGCGTAGGGAAATAAGGAAACGCAGAGGTGGCTGGTGAGATTTTGGCGGAGGAGGAGGCGAGAAGCGGAGCTTGAAGAAGAAGTGCGGAGCCATCTGGAGATGGCGGCGCGGCAGCGCGTGGAGCACGGAGCGGATGAGGGTGAAGCCGCGAGGGCGGCACGAAGAGAGTTTGGAAATATGGGACTGGTGAAGGAAACAACGCGTGATGCGTGGGGATGGGGATTTTTCGACCGGCTGATGCAGGACTTGCGCTTTGGCGTGCGAATGATTGCGAAGTCGCCTGGCTTCGCGGCGGTGGCAATTCTGACGCTGGCGCTGGGAATCGGCGCGAACATCGCACTTTTTTCGGTGGTCAACGCCGTGCTCTTGAATCCATTGCCTTATCCGGAGCCGGAGCAACTCGTGGCGCTACACGAAAGCAAGCCAAACTTCGAGACTGGCTCGATCGCGCTCCCGAACTTCCAAGACTGGCGGAAAGACAACCGCACGTTTTCCATGATGGCGATCTCGCGGGGCTACTGGTTCAACCTGACGGGACTGGGGGACGCAGAACAGCTGAGGGCGGAATTCGTTTCGACCGACTTTCTGCCGTTGCTCGGTGTGAAGCCGGTCCTGGGCCGCATCTTCGTTGAGGGCGAAGACGAAATCGGCGCGAGTCCCATTGTGATGATCAGCGAGGGACTCTGGAATCGCAAGTTTGGAGGCGCCCCGGATGTTCTCGGAAAAGCGATCACCCTGGACGGGCGAAGTTACACGATCGTGGGCGTGGTGCCGGCGAGTTTCAACCTACAGGTTGGGTACTTCCGAACAAGAGAACTGTATGTGCCTCTCGGACAATGGAACAACCCACTTCTCAAGAGCAGGGCGGGTGGATTGGGGCTTCACGGGATTGGACGGTTGAAGCCCGGAGTGACCATTGAGCAGGGGCGTGCCGATATGCAGCGCGTCACCGAAGACCTGGCCGCGGCATATCCGGAGGCGGACAAGGGAATTGGAGCCACGCTCCTCCCTCTCAAAGAACAGGTAGTCGGGAATGTCCGGGTGTTACTGCTGGTGCTCCTGGCCGCCGTCGCGTTCGTACTTCTAATCTCTTGCGTGAATGTTGCCAATCTGCTTGCGGTGCGCGCGATGGCGCGCGCGCGCGAATTTGCGGTGCGCGCTGCTCTGGGTGCAGGTCAAGGGAGAATTTTTCGCCAGCTTTTGACGGAAAGCGTGTTGCTAGCGGTGGCCGGAGGCGGGCTCGGTTTGTTGTTGGCGGCGTGGGGCACAAAAGCGGCGCTGCAACGCCTTCCGCAAGGTTTGCCACGCGCCAGCGAAGTCGGGCTAGACGGACGAATACTTGTGTTCACCGCTACAATTTCCCTGTTGAGCGGGATGCTGTTTGGATTGGCGCCGGCGCTTCGGATATCAAGACCGAACGTACACGACACGCTGAAAGAGGGCGGGCGCGGAGCGGGCGGCAAGAAACACCGTGCGCAAGGATTCTTGGTTGTCGCGGAACTGGCCATGGCGCTAGTGTTGTTAATCGGGGCGGGTTTGATGATCCGCAGCATAAGCGCCCTATGGAGCGTGAATCCAGGTTTTGATTCGCGCGACATTTTGACCTTCGGCGTGTCGCTTCCGCCATCGATGAAAGGCGCAAACGCAGACGGCATTCGAGCGGCGTCGCGGGAGGTGCAGCGCAACCTGGAAACCACGCCGGGAGTGCAATCTGTGTCTCTCTCCTGGGCGGCCGTGCCGCTATCCAGCGACGACGAAGACCTCTTCTGGCTTGACGGGCAGCCCAGACCAGCGAGCGAAAATGAAATGAACTGGACGCTGAGCTACGTCGTCGAAGAGGACTATCTGAAGGTAATGGGCATCCTGCTCGAGCACGGCCGCTTCTTCACGGCGCAAGACAATGAACGCGCGGCGCACGTTGTGGTGGTCGACGACGTCTTTGCGCGGAAATTCTTCGGCGATCANNTTGTGGGCGTCGTTGGACACGTAAAACAGTGGGGAATCGATTCAGACGATAAGCAACCGCTGCGTGCCCAGCTGTACTTCCCGTTCATGCAGCTTCCCGATGAAGCGATGCGACTATCGGCGACCGGAACGGGAGTGCTGGCGCGGCTCGACCCCCATGTACCGGGAACCGCGGACGCCATTCGAACAGCATTGAAGAGGATGAACAACGACCAGGTGATGTTTAGCGTGCAAACCATGGAAGAGATCATTGCTGATTCGCTGGCGGCGCGGCGCGTCTCCATGATCGTTCTCGGCGTGTTCGCAGTGCTGGCGCTAGGTCTGGCGAGCATGGGCATTTATGGCGTGATTTCCTATGTCGTGGGCCAGCGGACACGAGAGATAGGAATTCGCATTGCGCTCGGCGCAAAACGAATGGAGGTCCTGCGAATGGTCCTGCGCGAAGGGATGAAGATGACCGTGCTTGGCGTGGTCATTGGTTTCTTGGCGGCTTTAGCTCTGACTCAGTTGATGGCCAGTATGCTTTATGGAGTGAGCGCAACCGATCCGCTTACTTTTGCAGGGGTGGGTGCGATCTTGATGATCGTGGCGCTGGTAGCCAGTTACGTTCCGGCGCGGCGGGCAATGCGTGTGGACCCCATCGTAGCGCTGCGATACGAATAAATCATGCCGCCTTCAGCGTCACAAGCTCATGGTTCTTCGAATAGGTCATGCCGCCTTCGGCGTCGCCAGCGAACCCTGAAAATGTTATCGAGACGGGGGTATGTTGGAGCACCGCCTAAGCGGACCAAAGCCGATTCATTCCGGCTCCTCCGGAGCAGACTACTTCGATCGGCTCAACCCAGCGGGTTTGCGCCTCCGAGTGACTAAAAGCCTGGAAGGTCGGGGATTCAAAGTCATCCGGGAGCCGCTACCCCAAGTCGCCTAGAAGCGATTTTCTGAGGAATGAAAAAAGAGTGATCAGAGGCCACAGATTAGGCAGCAGTTTTTCCTCCAACCGGGGCCAGTTCATCCTTCCAAAAAAGGCGTGAGACCGGCCCACATGCGCTATCTTGTTGGCAGATAAGGGTCTGTAGCCGACCTAACTGCAAGCCCCGAATCCTGTCTAATGAATCGGATGCAAAAGAGCGTCGAGAGCACCCAGGCCATCCTAGAGAGCGACGCCATCGCCGTGGAGCGCACGCTCGCCGGCGATCGCGATGCCTATCGCGTTCTTGTTGAGCGGCACAGCCACAATGTTTTCCGGCTAGCCTACCGGATGACTGGGAACCGGCACGATGCCGAAGAGGTGGTCCAGGAGGCCTTCTTGCGCGGGTATCAGAAGCTGCGGCAATTTGCGGCGCGATCGAATTTTGGTACCTGGGTCTATCGAATCGCGGCCAACTATGCGATTGACCGCATGCGCCAGCGGCAGAAGGAAGAGGCGCGGCGGGAAGCGCCGAGGGCGGAAGACAGGGACGGGATGGAAAACGATCCACTCAATCGCGTTCCGGATGAGGCGCCAACGCCGGAGCGGTTAACCCAGAGCATGGAGCTGCGAAAACAGATGGAACAGGCGCTGGCCGCTCTTTCCGACGCGGAGAGAACTGCTTTCGTGATGCGGCATTGGGAAGGCTGCGGGATCGAAGAAATCGCAGAAGTATTGAAATCCAGTTCGAACGCGACGAAGAACACGGTCTTTCGTGCGGTGCAGAAACTGCGACGTGCTCTGCAGCCCTTTGTGGAAACAGGGGCGCAGGCACGCGCGATGGGAACGGAATCATGAAACACATGTCGGAAGAAGAATTGATTGCCTATCGCGAGGGAGTTGCCGAACAACAAGCGGTGATTTCAAGACATCTGGCGGCCTGCGAAGAATGCCGCGGGGAGCTGGACCGAATCGAAGCGGTGCTCGCGGCGCTGGATACGCTTCCTGTGCCGGAGCCGGGAGCAGATTACGGGCGGCGCGTGTGGCGGGAGATTGCGCCGCGGCTGGCAGAGAGATCTGGACGGTGGTGGCACGTGTGGATGGAACCGCGCCGGCTCGCGGCGGCGGGCGTGATTGTGACGCTGATTGTCGCGGCGTTTGTCGCCGGGCGAATCACCAGGCCAGGCAAAACGAGTGACAACATCGCGAACCAGGAACAAGTGCGGGAGCGCGTGTTAGTGGTTGCCGTGGGCGAACACCTGGGCCACTCCGAGAGAATGTTGGTGGAGCTGTCGAATGCCACGCCGACCGGTCCGACCGAGAAAGAAGTGAACATCTCGGCCGAGCAGCGGCGCGCGGAAGATTTGCTGCAGGAAAACCGGTTGTATCGACAGACGGCGCTGCAAGAGGGAGATGCGGGACTTGCCAGCGTGCTGGACGAGCTCGAACGCGTGCTGCTGGACGTGGCCCACAGCCCGGAAGAAGTAACCCCGGCGCAGCTCGAAGCGATCCAAAAAAAGATCGAGGGCCGCGGGATTTTGTTCAAAGTCCGGGTGGTCAACAAGGAACTGCAACAAAGGCAGGAGGCCACGAAGCCGGCGCAGAGCGATTCTACGGAGAGAGAGAGGAACAAGGTATGACCATCGGCAATTCAGTTCGAAGGACGAGTATCGCCTGGGTCGCAATCGCTGCGCTGCTGCTGGCGCCGGCAGCCACGCGCGCGCATGGACCGAAGGCCACTCCCGTGCGATCTGCGGATTCGCTCGAGGACCCGCAGGAAGCCCAGGCGAAAGAACAGGAGAAGCGCGAACGCGAGCAAGAAGCAAGAGAGAGAGAAGACGAAAAGCGCGAGCGGGCGCAGGAAAAGATCGAACAGCTGCAAGAGTTGTACGACGACGGGCGTGAGGACTTGGATGAGGACCGCTACGACCGGGCGGCGGCAAAATTCAAGCAACTGGCAGATATGAACGGCCCGCAAACGGAAGCGGCGCTCTATTGGAAGGCGTACGCCGAGAACCGATTGGGCAAGAGGGACACCGCACTGACCACCATTGCAGACCTGAAGCGGCGATTTCCGCAGAGCCGGTGGCAAAAGGATGCCAGCGCGCTGGAGATCGAGGTGAAGCAGTCGACGGGCCAGCCTGTAAAGCCGGCAGACCAGAGCAACGAAGAATTAAAAATGCTGGCGATCCAAGGGCTGATGAACAGCGACTCCGAACGCGCGATGCCTCTGCTCGAGAAAGTGATCAACGGTTCGGGTTCTCCAAGAGAAAAATCGAAGGCGTTGTTCGTGCTGGCGCAAAGCGGTACGCCACAAGCACGCGAGATTCTGGGCAGAATCGCGCGTGGACAGAGCAATCCGGAGCTGCAGCGCAAGGCGGTTGAATACCTGGGACTCTTCGGCGGTACTGAAGCGCGAAAGACGTTGGCCGAGGTTTACGCATCAAGCGGTGATGCATCGGTGAAGCACGCCATACTCCGCAGTTACATGATCGGTGGTGATCACGAGCGCCTGTTCGCTGCGGCGAAGAGCGAGAAGGATGAGTCACTGCGTCGCGAGGCGATCCGGCAGCTTGGATTGGTCCACGGAACGAGCGAATTGGAGCAGTTGTACCAGACGGAAACTTCACCGGACGTCCGCCGGGAAATTCTGCAGGCATTCTTTCTTGCGGGCGATTCGGGAAGACTGGTGCAGGCGGCGCAGGGAGAAAAGGATGCGGAATTGCGGCGGGCGGCGATTCGAAACCTTGGGTTGATCAATTCCGACGATTCCGGGAAGGCGCTGCAAGAGATCTACAGCAAGGAAACGGACCACGCGGTCAAAGCGGAAGTATTGAACGCGTATTTCCTGCAGGGGAACGCAAGAGCGCTGGTGGCCATCGCGCGAAGTGAGAAGGACCCGGAACTCAAGAAGACAGCGGTGTCCAAATTGACGCTGATGAATTCCAAGGAAGGCACCGATTATCTGATGGAACTGCTGCAAAAGTGAGAGGGAACCATGCGAAAGGAAAAGACTGTTTCGGCGCTGCGGAGCCTACTCGGCTTCGCGATGATCGTAGCGGGGATTAGCAGTGCCGGCGTGCAGCTGGCGAAGGGCGGGGCCCCGGCCCGGTCGTGGCAAGCAAGCCCCGTCCCTCGGCAAGCGGTGGAAGCTCCGCGCATTGAAAATGCGAAGCTGGAAACGCGGGCAGCCGGCGCAAGTCTCGACGCGACCATTCGCGAGATCGCAGCAACGGCAGAAAAAGCAGCGTGGGTCGGCTACCACGTCGATCAGGTCGCGGGCGAACGTGGAGTCTGCTGTAACAACAACTGGAATGACGGGAATTGCGGAACCTGCCGGTTAGAAAAGGAAAACGGGGGAACGACCAAGACGACACACACGGATGGAAGCGTCAAACTGGAAGGGGCCCGGCAGCTCGTCGTGCTCTATCGACTGGAAGCGAAGCAGGTCATGAAGATTCGCGTCGCGTCGGACGATTGCACGCTGGATGTGGGTAGTCTGGCGTTCGTCTGGTTGACGGGAGTGAAAGCAACGGAGAGCGTGGCGCTCCTTGCAACCTACGTGCGCGGGTCGGACTTTGAAGATCACGGGGCTCGCGTGGGCGACGGAGCGCTGACGGCGATCGCGTTGCATGCGGATCGATCGGCTGACCGGACGCTCGAATCGTTTGTGAACCCGGAGCAGCGCGAAGAGCTGCGGAGGCAGGCGGCATTCTGGATGGGCGCCGCGCGGGGAAAGGCTGGATTGACGGCTTTGCAGCACATGGCGAAAACGGATCCGAGTTCAGAGGTGCGAGCACACGTAGCATTTGCGCTGTCCGTGAGCCATGAAGCTGGGGCCCTGGATGAGATGATCCGCATGGCGCACGACGACACGAGCTCACACGTGCGGGGGCAAGCACTCTTCTGGCTGGCCCAGAAGGCTGGAAAGAAAGCAGTGGGCATGATCACCGGAGCGATCGAGAACGATCCCGACACAGATGTGAAGAAAAAAGCAGTGTTTGCGCTCAGCCAATTGCCGAAGGAGGAAGGCGTGCCAAAGTTGATTGAAGTGGCACAGAACAACCGGAACCCGGAGGTGCGGAAGCAGGCG
Organism: Acidobacteriota bacterium; assembly: GCA_003224515.1. Lineage (GTDB taxonomy): Bacteria > Acidobacteriota > Terriglobia > Acidiferrales > UBA7541 > Acidiferrum. The sequence goes on along the minus strand of QHZC01000246.1, from coordinate 1,726 downwards.
ATGTTCTGGTTAGGGCAATCGAACGATCCGCGGGCGCTACAGTTCTTCGAAAAAGTGCTCACACAGTAACGGCTACCGCAGAAGATCCTCGAACCGCACGCGCGCATCCGTCTTGGCGTCGCGGTACTTCACGATGACGGCGGTCTGTAGCGAGAGTCCCCATTTTCGGCCGGAGGGATGAGAGACGGCGCGCGATCCGGGTACCACGATAGCTCCTTCGGGGATGACCAACGGCTCGGTCTCCGTGGCGGTGTAGATCGCGTCGCGGACAAGATCGTAAACCGGGATAGAGCGATTGAGGATCGTTCCAGTGCCAAGAACGGCGCGGCGCTTCACGACGGTTCCCTCATAAACGCCGGAATTCCCGCCGACCAAGACTTCATCCTCGATAATCACCGGTAGCGCGCCGACAGGTTCGAGTACGCCACCGATTTGCGATCCCGCAGAAATGTGGCAATTGCAGCCGACCTGGGCGCAACTCCCAACCAGAGCGTGCGAATCGATCATCGTGCCCTCTCCAACATAAGCACCGACGTTAACGAACATCGGCGGCATGCAAATCACGCCGCGCCCGATGTAACTTCCGTCGCGAATGCTGGAGCCGCCGGGAACGATACGCACGCCATCGGAAGCCGCGAATGCACGCACCGGATAGGTGGATTTGTCAAAGAAGGGTTGTTTCGAGGCGTCGATCGACATATCGGCGATGGCGCCCATTCGAAAGCCAAGCAGGATTCCCTTCTTCACCCAAGCGTTGGCACGCCAGCCGGATTTCGCGGCTGCATCCGGTTCCGCAGCGCGAATCTCCCCGCGATTCAGTGCGGCTTTGAAATCGCGGAAGAGCCAGAAATGTTCTTCCGCGTAGTGAGCTGGAGCTTCGTCAAACAGCCGCTTAACCTGCGATGGCAGCATGAACCCTCTCGACGGAAGGCGCGACCGCAGAGCGGTCGACCAATCCGAGCGATTCGAGGACGGCTCGGATGCGCGCCTGATTCTCCGCTCTTGGCGGCACGAGTGGTAAGCGCCAGACTGGTTCGAGCAGGCCCATTTCTACCATCGCCGCCTTCACGGGGATAGGATTTGATTCGACGAAGTTTATTTCCATGAGCGCATGATAGCGGCGGTGAATCTGGCGCGCGCCGTGAAAGTCGCCTTGGAGGGCGAGCCGCGCCAATTGGGACATTTCCGCTGGGATTTCGTTGGAAACGACGGAGATGACGCCGCGGCCGCCGAGGGCGATGAGCGGGAGCGTGATGGCGTCGTCGCCGGAGAGGACGATGAAGTCTTCTGGGACGGCGTTGAGGACCGCGGCCATTTGCGAGACATTGCCCGAAGCTTCCTTGATGCCAACAATATTTTCAATTTCGGCGAGGCGCTTTACCGTGGCGGTCTCGATGTTTACACCGGTGCGGCCCTGCACGCTGTAGAGAATGATGGGCAGGGACACCGCTTCGGTGATGGCACGGTAGTGCTGGAAGAGGCCCTCCTGAGTGGGCTTGTTGTAATAAGGAGTGACCGAGAGGATGCCATCCACGCCGAGGTCAACAAGCTCGCGAGCGAGGGCGATCACTTCGGCAGTATTGTAGCCGCCCGCGCCCCCGAGGACTGGCACCTTGCCCTTGGCCAATTCGACGGTGATCTCAACAACTCGAAGATGCTCTTGGTGCGTGAGCGTGGGGCTTTCGCCCGTGGTTCCACACGGAACGAGGAAGTCGATGCCTGCCTC
>QHZC01000243.1 GCA_003224515.1 Acidobacteriota bacterium | reverse complement strand
AACACGCCTGATGGGTAAGGCCATGCCGCAGGCACTTCGATGCTACGAACAGGCGGCTCAATTGTTTGGGAGACACGCCGCTGACCTTCGACAATCGCGACTTCAAGGCGGAGATGCTGACTGTCTACCCTCAAGAGGTGGTTCGGCAAGCAGTCAGGACGTCGGGCAACACCGCCCGGTGTTACGCGAGATCTGCTGGGTTCCGGGGTACTGGCTCAAACGAGACTCGGACGTAAACTTCGTTCTCGATCAGGTGTTGCGCTGGCACGTAAGCTCAGTGAACATCAAGTTGTCAGCTATTCCGGCGCAGTGGAAGAAAGAGTTCAAGGGAATTCCAAAAGAAGATGGGCTATCGTTTCATCTTGCGGCGGCTGGAGTACCCGCACGTCGTTCATCGAGGGCAAATGATGCCGGTCCACATGTGGCGGTTAAAACGCCGGGGTGGCGCCGGCGTATCGCGAATACACGCAGAACCAACAAGACTCGCTTAGAGCTTGACATCCTCCCAATTTCCGAGTACACGGTTGGGGGTTGGGTGGCACGCGCCTGAACGAATCGCAAAGCGGACAGGAGGACTTTTGTGTGTCTCTCGTCGAAAGTGTTTGCTTCGTCCCTCTTTTTACTCTGCTTCACGCCAATTCTAGGTACACTATGGGCCCAGGGTCCCGTCGGCACAATTAACGGAAGTATTTTGGATGCGACGGGAGCCGTTGTGCCTGGCGCCAGTGTGATAGCAACCAACGTTGCAACTGGCGTGGAATCCAAGACAACTAGCACGTCGGCGGGCGCGTATACATTGCCCTACCTTCCCGCTGGAACATACACCATTCGCGTCTCGGCCCCAAGCTTCCGGACGTCCACGGCGGAGAATGTCATCTTGCGCGTCGCGCAGGACCTTACCTTGAACATCAGCCTTCAACTAGGCTCGGTCACCGAGCAGGTGACGGTCAGCGACAAGCCACCGCTCATTGATGCGGGCACGGCCGAGATCGGGCGCTACATATCGATTGAGGAATACAAGAGCTGGCCGATCCTGGTAGACGACGGCCAGCGGCAGATCCAGAGCTTCATCTTCAGCAGTTTGCCCGGCACGTCTGGCGACACATTCCAAGGATCGATTAACGGCGGGCAGGAATATTCGCACGAGATTCTGATCGAGGGCATTCCCATTGGCCGCTCCGACCTTTCAGGAGGCAACAACAACGAGTTCAGCCCTTCTGCAGAGGCGGTCAGTGAGTTCAAATTGCAGACGGGAACGATTAGCGCGCAATACAACGGCGGGCAGACCGCTGTGGCGAACTTTAACATCAAGTCCGGGACCAACAACCTGCACGGGTCCGCTTTTTATTACAACCAGAACGAAGGCTTCAACGCGAATACTGCATTCAACAAAGCAAATGGTTTAAAAAAGTCAAAACATCGCGAAGATAATTACGGCTATTCCGTGGGCGGTCCCGTTTATATTCCTAAGGTCTATAACGGCCGCAACAAAACCTTCTTCTTTACCAACTTTGAGAAGACCAAGGAAAACGATCTGGTGTTCAGCGACTTCACGACTGTGTCCCCGGTTGCATTCAAGCAAGGTGATTTCTCGCGCTTGCTCGATCCAAGCTATACGGGCAATGCGCTGTCGGGCACGCAGGTCAGCACCTGCGGAGCGACGGGCGATCAGCCGTGCTTCGATGCGTTGGGCCGCCCGGTGATTTTTGGGCAGATATACGATCCTACGACGACGAGAGTGGTGAACGGTAGCGTGGTTCGGGATCCGTTCCCCAACAACATGATACCGGAAACGGCGTGGGACCCTGTAGCGAAGAACATCATCCAGAATATAGGCATCGTTGACCCACTGCTCGATAGGATGACCAGAAACATTCCCCGGCTCGGCACGTGCTGTCCATTCTTTAAGCTGCACATTTTTGGCGTAAAGATTGATCATGCGATTACTCCGAAGCATAAAATTTCGGGATACTACAATCGGAGTTATCGAGATCGCAACAATAACGGCAATACCGGGTATGCCCGGTCCTAGCCGATTCCGGGTTCACCAACAAGCAGTTGGCAGGAGCAGAAAACTCCTGGGAACATGGTGCGGCTCGCATTGAGCTCGACCCTCACGTCGACGCTGCTGAACCGCGTGGCGGCGGGTTACAACCGATTCCGGAACGAAAACGGCGCGCCACCGGAAACTTTGAACCAGGACTGGGCACGGAAGATTGGTTTGAATAACCTGCCTGGCACGATGTTCCCGGTCTTCCGATTTGACGCCGGGCGCAGCGGGAGTGTGCCGCCGTATCAGGGTGGAACCATCGGACGGATGGGTGTCGGCTTTACGGATGATGCGCCGAATGGAAGCTATATCTACACAGACGATCTCACGTGGATTCGGGGAAAGCACAGCTTCCGCTTCGGCTACCAGTACAGCCGCTATTTCTATAACGACAAATCGCTCTCCGACGCCGGGTCTTTCACCTTCGGCCCGCGCCAAACCGACCTTCCTGGCTTTGTGGGCTCCACCGGACACTCATTCGCGAGTTTCCTGCTCGGTGGTGTGCTTAGTGCGGGCCACCAGGTCACTCCTTTCAGCCAGGGATTCCGCCAGCCTCAGCACGCCTTCTATGCCGCTGACGACTGGAAGTTGACCCCCAAGCTCACTGTAAATGCCGGACTCCGATGGGAAATCATTCCTCCCTTTTATGAAGTCACCGGACGCATGTCAGAGATCGGCCGCAACACACCCAATCCCGGCGCAGACGGCAGGCTTGGGGCGCTGGTCTTCGCTAACGGTGGCAGCCGCTTCAGCGACACTTACTGGAAAGAATTCGGACCGCGCTTGGGGTTGGCCTACCAGGTCAATAACAAGCTCGCTGTGCGTGCCGGCTACGCGATGACGAATACGCCCCCGATCCGGAACGACTGGGGATATGGAGGGTTTACTTTGGGATTTAACGGGGCAGTGCCTGTTGCAGCAGGTACGAGCCCCACGGGTTTCATAGACGATCCCGCCATATACTTGAGCCAGCCCTACCCCAGCCTTCAAGGCTCGCTGCCCAATACGGATCCGGCGCAGTTGAATTACAACAGTAATGGCCCGTGGCTGACGACAGCCAAAAACGCCAACCGCCCTGGCTATGTGCAGAATTACAGTCTCACGGTCCAATACCTTTTGCCGCAGCAAACGGTGCTGGAGGTCGCGTTCGTCGGTAACAAAGGCACTCGCCTTTGGGGAGGTTACGGCGTTTTTAGCGAATACGACGGCCTGCCGGCGAAGCAGCTCTCCTTGGGCGGCATTCTGACAGACAGCGTCAGCAACCATCCTCAGTACATGCCCTATCCAAGCTTTCCTGGCGATCTAAGCGTAGCTCAAGCGCTCAGGCCTTATCCCCAGTTCTTTGGTGTGGATGAGGCATTCCCGTACAACAGCAGTTCGAATTACAACTCGCTACAGATAACAGCGACGAGACACTTGACCAGCGGACTCGGATTTCTTGCCGCATACACCTGGTCCAAAGCTATTGGCTACGTGGACGGAAACGGTCCAGGAGCCGCAGCGGGGTGCGGGTGCGCTGACGTTGGCATTCAGGACTATTCCAACCCGCGGTTAGAGAGGTCCGTAACAGGATTCAACCATCCTCAGGACTTTAAGCTAACGTGGGTATACGAATCTCCGGTCGGAAAGGGAAGACGCTTCGATTTGAAGTGGGGAAACTGGATCGTCGGAGGCTGGCAATTGTCGGCGGTTCATAACTATAGGTCCGGGGATTCGCTCAATATCGTAGACTCGAGTCTGGCTATTCCTGACGGGTTCGCCCCCGGAATTCGGCCGGACATTGTCCCGGGCCAGCCGTTGACCCTCGGTGGAGCACCGACCAAGGTTGATGTGTTCACAGGCGTGCCGTATCTCAATCCGGCTGCGTTCGCCTCAGTTTGTCCCCCCCCTCTGTTCTGTGAAAATCAAGTTCCCCTGCGCGTGGGCACAGCCCCAAGATTTCTCCCTAACGTGCGCGGCCCGCACAGCATGAGCGAGATCTTCCGAATGAATAAGAAATTTCCACTCACTAAGCGGGAGGGCACTTTCTTTGGGATCGGCATGACGATGACCAATCCGTTCAACCGCATCAGCCGCTTCATCGGTACCACAGACATAACGGACGGAGATTTTGGAAAAGTATTCGCCGGTGGTGGCGGTCGGACCATCCAGTTGGATGGGCGAATCGAATTCTAGCTTGGGAATTCGTCTCACGGCTTCTTTGGGCGGAGCAGATCCGACGCGCCCGATGCGAGACGGCATTTGATCCTAGGCCGCGAAGCGTGCCTGCTGTGGCTCTTCTGGCCGAAGCTCCGCCCGCAGAGGGTGACAAAGTAACACGGCGCCATGAAGCATTTGCTGCTACTTGCGTTGCAGGTTGCGCCCCTTGCACTCGCGAACGGACAGCAGAGTCTGGACGCGATCTGCGATACAGCCCACAGCCTGGCGCTCCGGCAAAGCGCGCGGGACGCTTTCGACAAACATCAATACCAGGTCGCAGCGCTGCATTTCTCTGAGGCTCTTCAGGAGTGCCCAGCGCAGCGGGACATTCTCATCGAACTATCCGAGGCGCAAGCTCATCTACGGCAGTTTGACCTGGCGATCCGATCCATCCGGGAATTTCTCGAGCAGCAACCTGCGTCTACTCCAGGGCGGCTCGCCTTGGCAAATGTGTATCTGATGGCGCAGCGTCTCCCAGACGCGAAACAGGAAGCAGAAGGCATCCTGAACAAAGAGCCTGACAACCTCGCTGCGATGAAGATCG
>QHZC01000245.1:3871-6098 GCA_003224515.1 Acidobacteriota bacterium | reverse complement strand
CGCTTTTCCGAAGCCATGACTATGGCTTACCACCGCTACCACAAGGTGGACACGCATATCGTACGAATCTTCAACACCTATGGGCCGCGGATGCGTTTGAATGACGGTCGCGCGCTGCCCAACTTTGTGTATCAGGCGCTGAGCGGCAAGCCGCTGACGATTTATGGGGATGGGAAGCAGACGCGCAGCTTCTGTTACGTCTCCGACTTGATTGAGGGGGTTTACCGGCTGATGATGTCGAATGAGCATTTGCCGATAAACGTCGGCAATCCACAGGAGATCACCATTCTGGAGTTTGCCGAGCGCATCCGCAAACATTTTGACAATGCACCGCCCATCGTCTTCGAGCCGTTGCCGCAGGACGATCCGAAACGCCGCTGCCCGGACATTACCAAGGCGAAGCGCGTCCTGAAGTGGGAGCCCAGGGTGGGATTGGACGAAGGATTGGGAAGCGGCGAGGCGATGGGGATGAGTTCACGGAACGAGAAGTTGAAGCCGGGAGATGCAGCGCAAAAGCGCTCCCGGAGCCGCTGCGAGGCTTGCCGAGCGAAGACCGGAGAGCCGTCTCTGACATCGTGGGAAACCAATTATTTTTTGTCGGTTACGATTACCACGGGAGGGCTGAGCTCGAATTTGCAGACGCTCACCGAGTCACTCACTTCATTTTCGTCAACCCAAAGCTTGCCAGAGTTGCTCAGGCAGAAAGCAAAAAATTACAACCAAAAAACCGCAGACGAAAAACTAAGACTAAAAGCTGAAAACTACTCTCTGCCGAAGGAGTAGTACTCGAAGCCTTTTTCGCGCATGCCTTGCGGCGTATAGAGATTTCTTCCGTCGATCACCAGTTTGTGCGCCATGACTTTTCCGGCGCGATCCCAATCGAGCTTGCGGAAAACTTCCCACTCGGTGCAAACCAGGGCGGCATCGGCGCCTTGCAAAGCCCCGTAGGCGTCCTCGTGATAATGCACCTGCGGAAAGAGGGCCTTGGTGCGCGGCATCCCTTCCGGGTCCGTGGCGTGCACGACCGCCCCTTCGTCGAGCAGGCGCTTGACTACTTCCAGCGCGGGAGCGAACCGGATGTCGTCGGTGTTGGCTTTGAAAGTCAAACCGAGAACGGTCACGCGCTTGCCTTTGACCACCCATAGCGCCTGGCGGATTTTTTCAAAAAAACGGTCGATGCGCTGTTTGTTGACACGTTCGGTGGCCTTCAGGATGTCAAAGTCCACTCCGACGGAAGCAGACAAGTGAAGGAAAGCCTGCACATCCTTCGGAAAACAGAAACCTCCATAGCCGAGCCCGGCCTTCAGAAACTGTCCACCGATGCGCGCGTCGAGTCCCATGGCGTGGGTGACTTCCTCGACGTTTGCGCCGATCTTTTCGCAGAGATCGGCGATCACATTGGCATAGCTGCTTTTCAATGCGAGAAAAGAATTTGAGGCGTGCTTGATGAGCTCGGCGCTGTTAATGGTGGTGACGAGAAAATCGGCTTTGTGGCCCCGGGGACAGGTTCCGTTGTGCACCGGGCAGCGGAAACTCCCTTCGAGAATCGGGATTGGAAGCGACGCGGAATTTCACGTTGCTGTTCTTGGAATACGCGGAAAGGGCGCGGCTGAGTTCGAGCCCGGTGCGCGCGGGGACGGTGCTTTTTTCGACCACGAGTTTAGGTGACTTTGCTTCCGCGGCGATTTGCCGGGCTACGTGGTCAATGGCCGAAAGGTCAGCCTCGCCGGAATCCTTCGGCGGGGTTCCTACACAGATGAAGATGGCGTCTCCGGCGCGGATGGCTTCACCGGCGTCGGCGGTATAAGAGATCCGTCCGGCTTTGTGGGCGGACGCGAGGATCTGGTCGAGATGATGTTCATAGATCGGAACGCCGCCGGCATTGAGCTTGGCGATGCGTTCGCGATCGATGTCCGTGCAAACCACCTGGTGTCCTGCCTCGGCAAAACAAGCTCCGGTGACGAGACCCACGTAACCACAACCGATGACTGAAAGACGCAAGACGAACTCTCCCATGGATGAGCTTCGGAGGGCGCAAACCCCGTCCGCCGCGCAATAGCGAGTGCCTATTTTGACCTATTCGTCCCGAAGAACAAAGCTTCCCCTTGATGGATGTTGTAAAAAACGCCCCATTTCTCCGGGCCAGCAGCCCGCCAAGACGCAAGATCGATACCCTTGTTTCTTAGGAAATTCAAACCTTAGGCCTATAGACAGCCCCCCCGAGCCT
>QHZC01000245.1:0-3581 GCA_003224515.1 Acidobacteriota bacterium | reverse complement strand
CAGCATGTGCAGACGGTGGAATTTCTTTTGCCGGGTGGCAGCATTTATTCCTCAAAAAAGACGCGGTTTTCGATTGGCGGTGCTTCGCCAGCCGCGGCCATGGCCCCGGCGTTCAAGAACGAAGCTTCACCCGCTCCACACCTGATCGCTGACGCCAACAAAGTTCATCCCGAGGGGATTCCCACGCTGCTCATGAAAAGCCGTGGCGATTCCTCGGTTCTGACGGTGCTGCCTGTGGGTGGAACGTATATCACGCAGAGAAATCTGAGCGGGACGTGGCGCGTGCGCGTGCTCTTGGATGACCGCCTGGCGCTCGAATCGGAATTCACACTCGTCCCCCGCCCGCCCGCGCGCGCCGGCAAAGCGGAGGAAGAGGCGGAACGATGAACGCGGCTTCCAAACGTTTGCGCCATTGTCCCGGGATAATGCTCCGCTGGTTTCTCGCGCTGCTGCTTGTCTATCCGGCGACGCCGCTTCTCTCTGACGAACAAACCGCGGTGACATCGACTCGAGATGCGACAGCCAATCAAGCTGCTCCCGCGAGCAATAACGGTGCTGCGACAACGGTTTCCACTCATACCGCGCAAAATGCAAACCAGCGTTCCCTGGTGCGATTCGATCTCAGCACTACAGGACTGAACTCCAACACCGCGCTGAAAACCTCGACACTCAATCTGGTTCCCACGGTGCCGTTATTTCTCAGCCGCAGCCAGGAAGTCCATCGCATTACCGGAACGAGCGACTGGACGGAAGCAGGCGTCACCTGGAATACACGCGATGGAACCCTGGCCTGGGCCACGCCGGGAGGTGACTTCGACCCTACCGCGACGGATACACAGCTTTCTGGAACGACGGTTGGTACAGCTATTTCATTCAACGTCTTGAGCGATTCGACTTCCCCGAATATCCCACAGGGCTGGATCAATGGAACGATCCCGAACTATGGCTTGTTGGTGAAAGACCAGTTGGAAGACGGCGCCACGTGGTCCTTCACACGAGCGATTACGGTGACTGTCGGAGCAAACGCGCCTTTCAACGGATACAACGGCTACAGCTTACAGGTCACCGGTTTCAACACCGCCGCTCTGGTGGCTGCGGGGAAAATGCGTTCCGATTGCAACGATCTGCGCATCGCGGATCTGCGCATTGCCCGCTTCGCGGCTAACACTTGGACACCGCTCGACCGGCAGGTAATCAATTGCAACACCGCCAGCACCACCATCTGGTTCAAGTTGCAGGCGGATATTGCCGCCAATGGCACAGACGCAAGCTATTCAATGTTCTACGGCAATGCAAACGCGCCAGCTCCGCCGGCAAACCTGAACAATGTCTATCTTGGCTACGACAATTTTGACGCTGATACACTCAACCAGCCACCTGCGGGCTGGACGGTACAAGGTGGGGGGCCTTGGAACGTCGTGGCCGACGTCGGGACAAACCGGATCCTTCGTGAATCCAATGCTGCCGGTGCCAATCGAAATATCATTCACTCTGCTTCCGTTACCAACGAGCGGGACGTTTGGGTCCAAGCGGATGTCCGCATGACCTCCGCTGCGGGTCGGGAAAGCACCGGAGGTCCGGTTGGCCGCGTTGGTGGGACCACTGCCGCCAATATGACCGCCTACCGATCCTGTCTGCAGTTCATCACTGTCGGAGCCCTTCCGAACCAGAGAGTGTCGCAGCTCGCCTCTTGGAACGCCGGTGCCTTCAATAGCCTCCAGGAGCCCCTCTACCCCTGGGTTGACAGCACGTTCTATACCGTCGGCGGGGCATTTTTCGGAAGTCCCGCAACGCTGCGAACATTCGTTAACGGCATACTTCAGGCGCCGTCCATCGTCGGCAACAACAACGTTACCACCGCCGGCTCCGTCGGACTCTTTGTCTATGACGGCAATCCAGTGAACTACGACTTCGACAATTTCCTGGCTCGCCGCTACACCGAGCCGGAGCCGGTCACCGCCGTGGCCGCCGAGTCCGCCAATGCCTTGTCGCCGTTGTATGGATCGCGCGAAAACGCAGTTGCCAACCGGCCGACGCTCAATTTGCGCTATCTGCGCGATGTGACGCTCAGCCCCCCAACGCTGGGAATTTCGGAAATCACCCTGAACTGGACCTTTCCGATCGGCTCGACAAATGCCAACTACGATGGCGTGTTGTTCGCCAAGCGCGCCGGTGGCATTGCGCCGACCTTTGCTCCCGCAGACGGAACCGTCTACACCACCGGAGCGCAGCCCGTTGCGGGACAATTCGTCGCCGCTAACACTGGCGCGTTCGCCACCGTCAGCGCTTTCGATGAAAACGGAGACAACAGCATCGTTCTTCCGGGCACGCCGTATACCTACAAAGCCTACACCCACGATGCCACGGCCATTGCCGGGGCGGCTTCATCTGCCGCGCCTCACTATTCTTTCGGCAACACTTCTACGCAAACGAACGCCACGGTGACCGGCGGGGGCGCGAACAAGAACTGGAGTTACAAGACGGGCGCAACGACTCTCGCAGCGCCTGCCTTGGATCCCGGAAACATTATTGTTACCGGCGGAAACGACAACACCGTTCACGCCATGTCCGTGACCAACGGCCAGCGCAATTATCAGCCGGGCGGAACGTTTGGTGTCACCGGCGGAACGATTCAGACGCGGCCTCCTTTGATCGCTGCGTCTGACACGTCTCATCCCAGCTGTAAGAACGTCTGCGCGGTCACTTATGTGGCTGCCGGCGACGGCACTGTTTATGCCTTCCGCGCAGACACGGGCGCCTTGCTGTGGCAAACCATCGTGCTGACCACTGGCGCTGGCAGCGGTTTCTTGGCGGCCCCAGCGGTCCAGGTGAAGTCGTTCAGCGGCGTGGGCTACATCAATGCTTTTGACCTCATCATCGTTGCCACGCGAAATGTTGGTCCGGGCAGCACCACCAACAATAGAGTTTTCGGATTGAACGGAAACACTGGCGCAACGGTTTGGACATTCAATCCGGGAAACATGGACATCGTGAACGCTACCCCATACATAGACTACGTCAACAATATGGCCTGGGTCGCGAGTCGCTCCATTGGTGGTATGGCCCAGCCCAGCCTTTGGAAAATCAACACCAATACCGGAAATCTATCGGGGTCCTTCAATCTGAACGATATCGACCAGGCGCCGACGCAAAACTTCGACGGCCGCGTGATCTACGTCACCACCAACGGCGGGGTGCTCTACGCCGTGCGCACGGATATCAACAATTGCGCCCAGAGCAGCGCCGCTCTCGGCGTCACTCCTCAGGGCTTCCCCATTCCCATTGAGACTGCGGCTTTGAATGACGACTTGTTCTTCTCCACTTCGACCGGGGTATCGAAGGTTCACGTGCTCTACCCGTTGGCAGTCTGTGGTCCAGTCACGTTTACGGTCTCACCGGGCGGGTGGGTCAATCCCGCGGTTGCAAACCCCTCTGCACTCATATTCACTTCGCCGCCGCAAGCCGAATTCATGTACGTCGCATCTTCGGACGGTCATCTGTACAAGATCAATCCGACGACCGGCGCGAACGCCGCTAATCGCCTCATTAATGCCGGCGCAACGATCGGCGATCCGAGTTTT
>QHZC01000242.1 GCA_003224515.1 Acidobacteriota bacterium | reverse complement strand
GTACCACGGGAACGCTTCGGCGGCGATTGTCTCGGACGGCCGGCTCATCGCTGCGGTCGAGGAAGAACGCTTCAACCGCGTGAAGTACGCGGCGGGATTTCCCGCGCAGGCGATCCGTTATTGCCTTAAGGAAGCGGGCCTCACACTCTCCGACATCCATCAGGTTGCCGTGCCGCGAAATCCGTTCGCGAGGCTGGGTACAAAGCTTTTTTACGCGCTGCGCATGCCGTCTTTCGCGCGGGAACGCGTCAGAGTTCTCGCGAAATTCACGGGTATTCCCGAGGCGCTGGCGGCGGCTTTTGACGCGGATCCAAAAAAACTTGGCGCAAAGTTTCACCGCGTCGAACACCACCAGGCGCATCTCGCAAGTAGCTTTTTTGTTTCGCCGTTCGAACGCGCCGCGCTCCTTTCCGCCGACGGTCTGGGCGATTTTGCGAGCACCATGTGGGGCGCCGGAGCGGGCAACCGCATGAGGATCGACGGCGCGGTAGCTTTTCCGCATTCACTCGGGTTGTTTTACAGCGCGGTGACACAGTATCTCGGCTTCCTGAAATTTGGCGACGAATACAAGGTCATGGGGCTTGCCGCTTACGGCTATCCGGAACAGCTCGGCGCTTTTCGCGACATCGTGCGTTTTGACAGCCGCTCCAACGGCAACGGCTTCCGCCTGGGGCTCGCCTACTTCTCGCATCACCGTACGGGCCCGGAGATGTCCTGGGCCGAAGCCGATAAGACGCCGACGCTCGGCAAAATGTTTTCGGAGGAAATGGCGAAGCGGTTGGGGCCGGTTCGCGCTCCCGAAGAAGTCTCGGCATGTTGAAAAAGCTTGCCGAGCGAACTGGGCTGAAGGCCGTTTGTCTCGCCGGTGGCGTGGCTTTCAATTGCGTTGCGAACGGAAAAATATTTGACGCGACGCCATTCGAACAGGTTTACGTTCATCCGGCAACGGGAGACGGGGGCTTGGCAGTCGGCGCCGCGTATTACGTTTGGCATCAGAAATTAGGCAAGCCGCGCTCCTTCGTGATGGATCACGCTTACTGGGGACCTGGATATTCGCGCGAGGAAATTCGCCGCGCGATTGGTTCGAAAGGCCTGGCCGAGAGTGGCTACTCCATCGCCGAGTTGGGCGAAGAAGACCTTTCCCGGCTCGCCGCCGCGATCATCGCCGATGGGAAAATTCTCGGCTGGTTTCAGGGCCGCGCCGAATGGGGTCCGCGCGCGCTTGGCAATCGCAGCATCGTCGCCGATCCGCGCCGGGCGGAAATGAAGGAAATCCTCAACCGCCGGATCAAACACCGCGAAATCTTTCGCCCGTTTGCCCCTTCCATCCTCCGAGAGGCCACCGCGGAGTATTTTGAAAAGTCGCACGCCTCGCCGTTTATGACCCTGGCCTACTGCGTGCGCCCGGAGAAACGCGACAAGATTCCAGCGCCAACGCACGTCGACGGCACCGGCCGGCTGCAAACCGTCACCCGCGATGCCAATCCGCGTTATCACGCGCTCATTTCCGCTTTCCGCGAGCTCACCGGCGTGCCCGTCGTGCTCAACACTTCGTTCAACGACAGCGAGCCTATTGTCTGCCGCCCCGAAGAAGCGATCGATTGCTTTCTGCGCACGCAGATGGATGCCCTGGTCCTCGGCGATTTCCTGATCTCGCGCTCGTAACTCTTGATTCGGCGGTTTGAAGTTCACCGCCTCTAGCCATGGTTAACGAAGTGTGGCAAGCTATCGGGCATGGGAAACAAGGACAGAGGAAAACGCGAAGTCAAGAAGCCGCCAAAAAAGAAACCAACCGCTCATGAGTTGAATCGGGCGGCTGCGCCGGTCTTCAAAAAACCTGCCTAAAATCGTGAGGCGACTGCGCCCGCGAGAGAGGGAACTCTGTACAATCTCTCCGTGCGCATCCTGCTGCTCAATCTGTATTTTCCGCCGGACACTTCTGCGACCGCGAAGATGGCGCACAGCGTCGTGGAGGCTCTTTCTATCGCGCATAGCGTGACGGTGCTGTGCGGGCGGCCGTCTTACGATCCCACGGAACGGCGCGCGTGGCGGCCCTACCAAACGGAACTCGCGGGCCGCGCGAGCATCATTCGTACCGGGTCGACGGCCTTTCCGCGCTTCGATATGAAAAAACGGGCGGTGAATTATCTCAGCTACGTCGCGCTGGCGATTCCGCGCGCTCTCTTTCTACCCTGCGACGCGGTGCTGGCAATGACCGATCCGCCATTTCAGGGAATCGTGGGCGCGATCGTGGCCATGCTGAAACGCAAGCCGTACGTCTACAACATTCGCGACATGTATCCGGATATGGCCATTGGCGGTTCGCTCGTCGAGCCAGGGTCGCTCGCACAGGTATGGGAAAAACTGCATCGCTGGGCGCTGCGACGCGCGACGCGCCTTGTCGTTCTCGGTGAAGACATGCGCGCGCGTATTATTGCCAAAGGTGTGGAATCCGCCCGGGTGCTGATTGTTCGCGATGGAACCAAAATCCTTCCGCCGACTATAGCCCTTCTGGCTCCTGATCCCGAAGTTGTCCGGGCGATTCGTGGGAGCTTTTCGTTTGTTCTCGTGCACGCCGGCAACCTTGGTTTCTACGGCGCGTGGAACACGCTGGTGACCGCCGCGCGCATCCTTGCGAGCGACGGAGTGGGTCTCGTGTTTGTGGGCGATGGCGCGCAGCGCTCGCAAATCGAGGCAGCGGCCGCGGGTTCCGGCAATATCCGTTTTCTGGAGTTTTTCCCGGCGAGCAAGATTCCGTCGGTACTTGCGGCCGCCGATGCCCACGTCATTACCGTTAAGCGGGGCCTGGAAGGCGTGGTAGTGCCCAGCAAAATATACGGGATTCTCGCAGCGGGAAAACCCATCGTCGCGGTTGCGCCAACAGGGACGGACGCCGTGTCGCTGGGGGTTCAGCGGGGCTTCGCTGTCGCCGCGGATCCGGACCGCCCCGCGGAAGTCGTCAGCGCCGTGCGCGCCCTGGCTTCCGACCCAAATAAGTTGAAGGCCATGGGCGAGGCCGCGCGGGCCGCCGCACCCGATTATGATAAAGTGAAGGAATTGCAAAAATTCGTCGAAATCATCGATCACCTGGCAGTCAAATAGAAAAATCAAGGAGGCACCTCGAGCGTGACGACGGGGGACGGATTTTGGGCGGGAAAGACTGTTTTTGTAACCGGTGGAGCGTCGTTCATCGGCTCGACGCTTACCGATCGGCTCCTGGGGCGAGACGCGAAAAAAGTTCGCATCGTCGATGACCTGAGCAGCGGCCATCTCGACAACATTCGCCAGCACCTCGGCACGGGCAAAGTCGATTTTCTGCAGGCCGATTTGCGGGAGCCCGGTGTGACCCGTGCCGCGATGCAGGGCGTCGACATGGACCTCCACCAAGCTGGCCCGGCGTCGAATTTTTTTCTGGACGGTCTGGTGTTTGCGGAAGCGCTCAAAGCCAAAGTAAGAAAAGTGGTATTCGCCTCTTCCGGCTGCGTGTATCCGAATTTTCTGCAATCGGACACGAAGAAAGAAGTCTATCTCACGGAGGACCTCACGAAAGGCCCGAATGATGCCGACAATACCTACGGCTGGGCCAAGTTGATGGGGGAATTCACGCTGCAGGCTTATGCGAAAGAGCACGGAATGGGAACCGCTTCCTGCCGCTATTTCACGGTGTACGGCCCGCGCGGGGTGGAGAATCACGCGGTCATCGCCATGATCGCCCGCGCTTTCCTCGGGCAGAACCCTTTCGAAGTGTGGGGCGACGGCACGCAGATCCGCAACTGGACCTACATTGAGGACATCGTCGAGGGCACGATTCTGGCCGGGGAGAAGATTAGCGACGGCACGGCTATTAACCTCGGAACGATGGAGCGCATCCGCGTGATCGACTGCGCCAAAATGGTGTGCGAATTGACAGGGCACCAGGCCGAGATCAAGCTCCGCCAGGATATGCCCACCGGTCCTCTCAACCGCGTCGCTGACAATTCTCTCGCCAAGAAACTTCTCGGATGGGAACCGAAAGTGCTCTTCCGCGAGGGCCTCCAGCGCACCATCGACTGGTTGAGAAGTTATTAGATGGTTCACAGCTACCCTGGCACAGATGTCTTTCCGGAGATTGCCGCAAAACTGAAACCGCAGTATTGTGTTTGGGCTGTGTGGGGCAGCCATTTTTTTAGCTCGACTTGGGAGCCGGACCCCCAACCCGGCGAGGATCACGTGAGACACCGGCGGCAGCACAATGGCCGGATTCGTCTCACTTGATAAACGAGGTTGCATGGCCGCAGACCTGCTGGCTTTTTTCATCGCACTATTCGCGTCGCTGATGCTCGTCGTTCCCGTGCGCGCCCTCGCGCTGCGTGTTGGAATGGTCGATCTGCCGGGGCCGCGTAAAGTTCACCTTACGCCGATCCCGCTTCTTGGCGGCCTGGCGATGCACGTCGCGGTGGTGATCGCGGTGCTGTTTGCCTTCAACGGACCTGCGCGCGCCCAGATTGTGGGCATCCTCATCGGCGCGACGCTCGTCGCGGGTGTCGGCATTCTCGACGACCGCGGGCTGCTCCATCATCAAGTGAAACTCTTTGTGGGCATGCCGCTGGCGGCGACGATACTGCTGGTCAGCGGAATTCGCGCGCAGGTTTTCAGCGTGCTCGTGGGCGGGCGCAGCGGGGATTTTCTGGACGCCGTTCTCACGGTGGTTTGGGTGGTGGGAATTACCGCCTCATTCAGCATCCTTGACCACATGGACGGCTTGTGTGCAGGCGTCGCGGCCATGGCATCTGTTTTTTTCGCAATGCTGGCCTATCTGAACGGCCAGACGCTGGTTACCACACTGGCTGCCGCCGTTCTCGGCGCGGCCACCGGGTTTCTCCGCTGGAATTTCAAGCCCGCGAAAATTTTCATGGGCGATGGCGGCGCCATGTTTCTTGGCTACCTGATGGCCACGCTGGGGCTGAAACTACGGCTAGAGAACTCCAATCATCTGTCCTCGTGGCTTGCGCCGATTCTGATTCTGGGCGTGACAGTATTCGACACTACGCTGGTGACGATTTCCCGCTCGCGGCGCGGGCTGCTGCCCTTTGCGACGCCCGGGAAGGACCACGCTGCTCATCGCCTTTCCAATCTAGGTCTCGGCCACCGTGGCGCCGTTCTCACGCTGTATGTGCTCGGCGCCATCGGCGGCGGCGCAGCCGTGCTCGTCACTTATCTTTCCGCGCGAATGGCTTTCTTCGTGGGGGCCCTGGCCCTCGGCATCATCTTTGCCGGCGTTGCCTGTCTTGAGCGCGCGCCCTATGAGCGCCAGACGCCTAAGACCTCCAACGCTTCCTAAGACAACCTGCCGATTCGAGCGCATCGTTCATTGCTGGTTTTGAAGCCCTCCGCGTGTTGGCCCTCGATGGTGGATTCGTTATACTTACCCGGTGCCCTCTCACTCACAACTCGAGGAGTCCCACACGGGTCGAGCGGGAAGCAGGTAAATTTTTTGGCGTGGGATCCCTGATGGATGGAAATTGCAGGGAATGCACGTCCTTGGGAAACACGGAAACTGTGGAAAACACAGAAGCACCGCCCCGGCCTGGCCGGGGCGACCGGGAAGTCATCATTGTGGGCGGCTCCGCTGCGGGACTCTTCACCGCGGCGAGGGTGGCGCGCGGCGGCTGTCGTGTGCGCGTTCTGGAATCAAAACCTCAATTCGAGCCTCGACCCCGCACGCTGATTGTCACGGATCACTTCCGCAACCAAATGGGAACTTCCGCCCGCGAAAGCATCATCAACGAGATTCACCGTTTCGAGCTTTTCACCGATGGCCGCTCGGCGCAGGTCGCGCTGACCAAGCCGGATCTTATCATTGAACGCTCTCGCCTGATTCCGGCTCTGGCCCGCGAGGCGCAACAAGCCGGCGCGGCGCTATCGTTCGATACGCGTTTCCTAGGAATCGGTCCGAATGCGCGCGGCTTGCGGCTAGAGCTGGAATCCGGCGGCAAGCACGAGGAGTTGCACGCCGACAGCGTGGTTGGCGCAGATGGCGCGGCGAGCCGGGTGGCACGTACTTCCGGATGGCCCCCGATCGAGACCGTGCCTCTCGTTCAAGCCATCGTGCGGCCGCCGAAAGATTGCCCTCCCGATACCACCCGTGTCTGGTTCGTGCCTGATGATACGCCCTACTTTTACTGGTTGATCCCCGAATCGCCGGAACGCGCCGCGCTGGGCGTGATCGGCGAGCACGGCAGCGACACAAAGCGCTGCTTCGAACGCTTCCTCGAAAAGAAGCAGTTGGAGCCGCTCGAATGGCAAGGCGCACGCATCCCGGTGTATCGCGGCTGGGTGCCGGTACGCCGGCAAATCGGGAACGGCGAAGTCTATCTCGTGGGTGACGCGGCTGCACAAGTCAAAGTTTCAACCGTCGGAGGAATCGTTACCGGTTTTCGCGGCGCGCTCGGCGTCTCACAAGCACTTTTGCAGAATGGCAAGAGCCAGGAGCTTGCGGCTTTGCGGCGTGAATTGGGAACGCACTGGCTGATCCGCCGCGCGTTGCACCATTTTGAGCAGAAGGATTATTCGCAGCTGGTGGATCTGCTG
>QHZC01000240.1:1627-3818 GCA_003224515.1 Acidobacteriota bacterium | reverse complement strand
GGATCGTGGCGCAAATGACGATTCGCGGGGGGAGAATCCTCTACGACCCTTCGGGCCTCAGCATGGTGCAATGGGAGAAAGCCCGCCCGCAATATTTCAATGTTCCGATGTTACAAGGCTCCCTTCCGGCGACCGCCGACAACTACCCGAGAAACTAAAAAGGAGGAAGCGTCATGGAACCTATTAGCCGTCGAAAGCTTCTGCGCCAGGGGAGTCAAGTTGTCGCGGGAGGCGTCTGCATCGGTTGCGCCTTGCCAGCGAACGCCTCTACGCCTGCTGCCAGCGGCGTAGATTATTACCAGAGACTTGGAGTAACGCCCTTCATCAACGCGGCTGGCACCTACACGATCCTTTCCGCTTCAACCATGCCAGATGAGGTGCAAGCGGCCATCGCCTTGGCGGCAAAAAGACCAGTTCATCTCATGGAGCTACACAAGGCGGCTGGCGAGTACCTGGCCAGGCGTCTACGCTGTGAGGGCGCATTGGTAACTTCTGGTGCTGCCGCTGCAATCAAGCTGGCGACAGCAGCGTGCATTACTCGGGGCAACAAATCTGCGGTTATAAATATTCCCACTGAAATGCAGGGGTTAAAGAACGAAGTCATCGTCCAAAAGGCGCATCGCTATGACTACGATCACGCGATTCGAGACTGTGGCGCACGCCTCCTCGACGTGGAAACGCTCGATGAATATGAACGAGCCTTCTCAGAACGCACCGTAATGACACAGTTTTTCAATGCCGCCGAGGGAGGCCGGATCAGCAGGGAAGATTGGGTCCGCGTAGCCCACAAGCATGGAGTTCCGTGCTTCAACGATGCGGCTGCCGATGTTCCGCCTATTTCAAATCTCTGGAACTATACGGAGATGGGCTTTGATTTGGTGGCCTTTTCCGGTGGAAAGGGTCTGCGTGGGCCGCAATGTAGCGGGTTGCTCTTGGGGAAAAAAGATTTGATCGATGCAGCACAGCTAAACAATTCACCCAACTCAAACACCATAGGTCGCGGGATGAAGGTGGGGAAGGAAGAAATCATTGGTCTGGTTGCTGCCGTGGATTGGTTTCTTGAGCAGGACGATGCTGCAATGGAAGCGGAATATCGCAAGCGGGCCGCGCTAATCGCAGAGCGCGTTAAAAGCGTTCCTAGCGTAGAAGCAAGAGTTTTTATTCCTCCCGTTGCGAACCATGTCCCGCACCTGCTGATTACCTATGACATGAATGGAATTAAGGTCTCGGCAACTGAGGTGATGCAAAGGATGCGCGAAGGGACCCCACGCATTGAACTGAACCCCTCCACAGGCGGAGGCCCCGCCAGCGTGGGCCTCCCGGGAGGCAGCAATGTAATCGTTGTGGGAGTCTGGATGCTGCAACCCGGTGAAGATGAAATCGTAGCGAGGCGTCTCCAAGAAGTGCTGCGGAGCGCAATGAAAAGCTAGGGCAACGGAGCAAACATTCGTGGGAAGCTGAAAATCTGAAGGGAGGGACAACCGTGAATCAAAGAGTGGTCTTTCGATTCTGGATGGAAGTGCTGTTCCTGTGCTTTCTGGCGGCAATTCCTTCCCGCGCGCAGGTCGCCAACAACACGTCGTTGGTTGGCACAGTGACGGACGCGAACGGGGTGGTAATGGGAGCCAAAGTTACAGCAGTCAACGTGGGGACTAACGACACTTATTCCGCAACTGCAGACGAGCAGGGCAACTATTCCATCACCTTCGTCCGGGAAGGCACCTACACCATAACCACGGAGCATACTGGCTTCAGGAAATCGGTCCAAAACGGAATCTTTGTTGAAATCAATCGGACGGTACGCACGGATGTACGGCTAGAGGTAGGGTCAGTAAGCCAGTCTGTAGTTGTGGATGCCGCCGTTCCTGCCATTTCCACGGATGAAGCCACTCTTGCAGAGACAATCAACAGCCGATCCGTGGTGGACCTTCCCTTGAATGGCCGTGACGCGCTACAGTTGGCGGCCACCACGTCGAATGTCATTGTCGGCCCCAAATCTAGCCAGACCGCTATCCCTCCCGGCGAAGATTTCATCGGAGCAGGACAGCGTGAGATCACCAATAGCCTGACGCTGGATGGCATCACCATCATGAACAACCTCATCACGGTTACCCACGTTGTGCCGAGTGTTGACGCCGTTGAAGAAGTGCAGGTACAGAACGGGAATTACACGGCGCAATACGGCAGCTAC
>QHZC01000240.1:0-1548 GCA_003224515.1 Acidobacteriota bacterium | reverse complement strand
GGGGTCGCCGAAGAAGCCTCTTCACCTCAACCAGTTTGGAGTGGAAGTAGACGGGCCTGTCTACCTATCAAAGTTGTACAACGGACGGAACAAGACTTTCTTCACTGCTTCCTATGAAGGGCTACGTCAGATAAAAAGCCCGTCTCAACTGGGCACAACGCTGACGCAAGCGATGCGTGGCGGCGATTTCTCATCGCTCTGCACGGGCGGCTTTGGCCCGTCCGGTGTGTGTACCGACGCCCAGCCTAGCCACCAAATCCATAACCCCGCCACACAGGCTCCGTACCCGGGCAATATCATTCCGTCGAACCAACTCTCCTCTTTCTCGCAGGCGTTGCTGCCGTATTACCCGCTGCCAAACATCGCGGGCACAAACACGTTCTCCGGCCCAGTAGCGTCAAACGTCTCGACGAATCAGACCCTAGAACGCATTGACCAGAACTTCGGCGACAAGATTCGCCTGTTTGTCCGTTACGACTGGCAAATCACTACCATCTTTGGCGGCAGCATCACGCCCACCGGAGGAAGCTATGGTCCGGCCAATAACCGGAACATTGCTATTGGATATACGCACATCATCACGCCGAGCTTAGTCAATGGTGAATGGCCTGTTGAACGCCGGCACTCAACTCGGCATCCCTAACTTCACTGGCGATACAACCTTCCACAATCCCGGCATCCCAGACGTTACAGTTAGCGGATTCATGACCCTGGGCAACGCCGCAGCAAATTGGTATCAGGATGACACGACATGGCACGGCTACGACCAAGTGAGCTATCGGCGTGGGTCGCATAACGTCATGGTGGGAGTCGAAATTCGCAAACTGATTACGGGTAGGGCTGCCGCTAACAATCCACGCGGCCTGTTCAACTTCACCGGGTCAAGGAGCGGTAACGCGGCAGCAGATTTCATGCTCGGGACCCCGCAGAATGACATAACACCCATTCAGGAATTCAAAGGTGTAGTTGCGGAATGGCGGGACGGATTCTTCGTCCTCGACAACTGGCAAGTGAATTCCAAGCTCACGTTGAACTATGGTTTGCGCTACGAATTGCCAACGGTTCCCTACAGCGTTAACGGCAACGCCCGAGTCCTGAATCCCCAACAGACGGCGCTGATCCCCGCTACCGTTCCGACTCCGGGGTTCCAGTTCCTCAACCCGAATCACGACAATTGGGCGCCGCGCCTCGGCTTTGCTTATCGCTTTACATCCAAGACTGTTGTTCGCGGGGGCGGTGGCTTCTACTACAATCCCAACCAAACCAACAGTTTCACATTGGCGACAACCAATCCTCCCTTTGGTGTAACCACGACGTTCAACAATTCGGCGGCGACACCTCTCTCCTTCGCCAATCCGACACCGGGCACCGGGACTACCCCTCTCAGCGTCTTTACGGAGAACCCGGACCTTCCAACGCCGAGAATGTATCAATGGAATCTCGGCGTTTCCCGGGAATTGTGGAAGAACTCCGGTTTTGAACTGCAATATCTCGGCTCCCACTCGTTGCATCTGGACCGAAGCTACTTTAACAACACCCCCCAGCCCG